>PBPL01000214.1 GCA_002724675.1 Deltaproteobacteria bacterium
CGACGACGACTTCGGCGACGACGACGACTTCGGCGACGACGACACGGGCGATGACGACGACGACTCAGGCGACGACGACGACAGCGGCCATGACGACGACGACTCAGGCGACGACGACGACAGCGGCCATGACGACGATGATGACTCTGGCGGAGACGACGACTCCACGTAAGGAGTACCAGCCGGCTGCGCTCCACCGGCATTGGCCGGCAACATCGTCACCGGCAGAGAGGCTACGAGTTCAAGGCAGCTCGAACTCTTTTCGCAAGTACTGGGTATTTAGGTTCACCGGGAAGTGATCCCAAATCCAATGGGCTGGACTGTCCGCAGGGAAGCTGGACGGAGCGTCTCCCCAGGGATTGGACGAGTCTCCAATGGGACCGATGTCGAGAACTAGATCCCAAGCCTCATCATCAAAAAATGGCTCGCACCAGCCCAGGCGGGTCTCATCAGCCGCCGCAGGGTTGGGGTCGTACCGCCAGGTGTCATCGGACACCCAGACTGTTCCGTCTGAGATCTCCACGTGGGCGATAGCAGCGGTAATGACCTGACCGAGATCCCATCCCTTGATTCCGATCGTGTGGACGCCACTCTCAAGCCAAATCTCGTACTGATTCCCGGTCGTCCAACCACCCGTATCACCAATCATGCTGCCGGAATCATTGAGGCAGAACTCTCCGGCATCATCCACAGCGAGATAAAAGGTCACGAGCCAGTCTCGGGCCCCATCACAATCACTGTCTAGACCGTCCACCTGAGCCGGGTTTCCCGGATACACCTGAGGGTCGTCGTCGTCACAGTCTCCCCCCAGCTCGACCCTGCCCTCCTGCTCCTCGCAATCCAGCTGCAGCGTGGCGTCGTCACCGAAGCCATCCCCGTCTCCATCGATATAGGACTGAAGCTGGACTTCTTCATCGACGACACCATCACAGTCATCATCGATCCCATTGCAGTTCTCAGGAGCCTCGGGGTGAACAGACGGGTCGCCATCATCGCAATCACTGGTAGCCGAATGGCCATCGCCGTCGCCATCCACCAGCTCGTCGTCGGTGCCAGCGTCGTCACCAAATCCCGTACCGTCATCCTGATCATCGATGCCGTCGCCAGCGGCTCCTTGGTTCTGATCATCTCCACCGCTGCCATCGTCAGCACCTTGGTCGATCTGACCGTGCTCACCAAGCGAGAGGTTGGAGTAGCAACCAACTGAAACCAACAGCCCAAGACACAGGGGCAACAAGAAAAGACGAGACATACGAATCATGGTTCTCATTTAACCCCCAGTTGTTGCAGCGTCATGGCGCCGCGGTGTTTTCTCGCACGGGGAGTGCGCCGTCAATCGAGATATGGAGCGGGCCCAAGGAAGCCCGAGGAGGTGACTCCCAGAAAGTCGGAGCCCGGTGTCAGGTCCACATGGAAGTGATCGTCATGGGCCGTGTTGTAGTTCGGCGTCAAGATGACGTTCCAGATCCCAGCGTCATGCCACCGCTGCGCCGCCCCATATAGAAACTCGCCACCCTCGCTGTCGGGCTGGTCCGTGTCATGCTCCCAGTCCTCGACAAGCGTGTAGATACTGCCATCGTCGAACTCGAAACCAGAGATGTCGATTGCATCCGCCAGACCATGCTGAGACAACGTGTCCGTACCCGAAATGACCCGGCAGCTGTAGGTTCCGAGATGCCGCAAGCCATCCACTCCCCGAGCACGAACATCGTCGATGGTCTCGACGAGCGCCAATGCCATCTCACAAGAGGCCAGGATCTCGTCGTCAATCCAGCCCTCCCAGTCCAGAAGCTCGACACCATGGATCGGGCCTCTCACCCACACAGGGTCAAGAATCGAACAGGTCAGTCCAGGATGACTTGAAGGATGCTCATCTGCCAGCACAGTGGGCTCAAAGGCCACCTCACGCGAAGCCAACTCGCGGTGACAGTCCCCCAGCTCCGAGGCGCGATTGGGAAGGCACACGTGCTGTAAGCGTTCAGGTTCGTTGGCTCGCTCCACAACCACACAGCCGTAGCCACTGCGACAGCCTCCATCAGGGAAGATGCCTAGATCGCAGCGTGGGACACACCCACCGTCCGCATCCAACACTTCTGGGTCAGGGAACTCGGAGCGCTCAGCACAGAAGGTCACTGGGTGCCCCTCCCGGTCTGGACAGTACTGCTCGCAAGGCTGCGAGCAGAATCCCCCGGAGAAGCCATCCAGCAGACAAATGCCTTCGTCATAGTCACAGTCGGCGTCGCTTGCGCAGGGGCTGCCCACAAAACCCAATGGGGCGTCTCCGTCACCTTCGAGCTCATCCGTACCGTCCCCCGAATCCGGCTCGTCGGCCCCTGAGGCATTGCCCTCAACAGGCCCATCTTCAGCGTCAGTGGCAGGCTCAGTGACCTCCAGTTCGCCACACGCCGCCAAGCCCGAGAGCGCCAAGAGAAAACAACACAAGCGCAGCATAGAGACAGTCCCATGGGCTCCAAGACGGTTGGCTGTGTGACGTGACAAGCGCATGCGTGCGGAGGGTAGCAGGCGAAGCATCCAGGCGGGACCGAATGTCACCGAGTAAGATAGGTGTTCCTGGGCAATCCTTAGGTGGGCTCCTCCCACGCCCTGGGCTCCGTGGACAGCGAGACGCGAGGAAGAAGTGAAAGTCACCATCATCGTCCCGCCCTTCGACTATGGGCGCATGCTCTATGGCTTAGCGCGGCGACGATCCTTCCACAACGCTGTACCACTGGGCGCCATATCCGTGGCCGCCTACCTCCGAGAGGCCGGGCATCAAGTCCAGGTCATCGATGCGCCGGCCCTCGACATTGACGAGCGGGGCATCTGTGCAGAGGTCAACCGATTCGTACCCGATGCCATCGGTATCAGTGCAACCAGCGTGCTCTGGCATTCCGCCGCTCGGGTGGCCCGAATGCTCAAGGAGCGCTTCGCCGCGCCAATCTTCGTCGGCGGACCACACCCCTCCACCTATCCAGAACACTGCCTCGAAGAGCCTGCGGTAGATATCGCAGTCTTCGGTGAAGGCGAAGAGACTGCTGTCGAGTTGATCAACCGCCTGGAAGGCAACGAGACCCTAGATGGCGTGGCCGGTGTCGCATGGAAGGACGGAGAGACGGTCCATACGAACAAGGACCGCATCGCCCAACGAAAGCTCGATGATGCTCCGCTGCCAGCCTACGACCTCCTGGACCTGTCGTGCTACTCGGCTCCTCCCATGCGCGTCCGGCAGACACCGGCGGTGTATATGGAATTGTTTCGGGGCTGCGCCTACGCCAAGTGCAGCTACTGCACGAGTGCGGGAAGCTTGAAGAACCGGTTTCGCCGCCACTCGCCCGAGGTCGCCGCCGATAAGGTCGTTGCCCTCAACCACAAGTACGGGGCGAGAGAAATTGCGTTCGTTGACGACGACTTTGTCGTGGGCAAGGACTGGATCTACGACTTCTGCTCCGAGCTACGCAGGCGGAAGAGTCCTGTGTCCTGGACATGCTACGTGCGAGCGAGTCAGGTGGACGCCAGCATCTTCCACGCCATGAAGTCAGCAGGCTGTCATCAGGTTCTTATGGGCATGGAGGTGCTGGACAACGACATTCTCCGGCAGCTCACCAAGGATCTCACGGTGGCCTCGTGCGGGGAGGCGGTGCGAGCGGCCCACAAGGCAGGAGTCTGGGTCATTGGCCTGTTCATGGTGGGAGTCCCTGGAACCAATCCACAATCCGTCTGGAATACAGTCGAGCACGCTCTGTCCCAGGAAGTGGATGTGGCCGTTTTCTCTCTGTACCGCCCCCCCCCTGGTTCGCCCGCCTTCGAAGCCCTGGGGTGGGGGCCGGAGGAGTACATCGAGTCCTTCAAGCTCCAGAAGCAGGCTGTCTACACACCCGAGGACTACCGTAGTCTGGTCGAGGTGGAAGAGACCTTCCGAGCCGCCTACCGCAACTTCTATCTCAACCCGCGCTTCATCAAGCGCGCAGCCCAAAAGGCCTTGAGCGACCCGATTCTGGCGAAGCAGGTGCTGCGCGGCGCCGTTACCCTCGCCGACCAGTTCCGACCGGATCTCCAGGGGCTGCTGACCCGACGCTGAGACCTAAAGACCCGCCATGCGCGTCGCATTTATCCAGAAAGATCCGCTGCCTCATCCGCTCCTGATGAGCCTCGGGGCCGCTGTTGTTTTTCGGGGCCATCAAGCTCGCGTCTTCATTCCCGCGGCCGAGCGAGACCTGAAGCGAGCCATTGGCCGTTACGCACCCGCCGCGGTCGTCTTTGCGCCCCCTTCGGGCTTTCACCAATGGGCGCTGAATCAGGCGAGAGTTCTAAAACAGTCCACTGGCGGCGCCCCCATGCTGTTCACGGGAGCCCACGCAACAGACCACAGAGACTTTGCCCGCGAGCATGGGTGCGACGTAGTCATGACGGGCGATCCCGAAACCACTCTCCCCGAGGTGCTCGCCAAGATCCACAAAGAGCGAGCCCTTCCGGGTACGTCCGGGACCGTCGCGTGGGGCTCAGACGGCCCCATCATCGGCCCCCCACGGGCCATGGTCGATGACTTGGATCAACTCCCGCTGCCGGACATCGAGATCTACCGACGCTACCCATTCATCCAGCAACAGACCACACTCGGCTTTGCGGTGGGACGAGGCGTCTTGGAGAACACCCACGCCGGCTTTCAGATCGGGCTGGAGGAGCTGGCGAGACGTTTTCAGCCAGCCCGCAAGCACTCCGTCGAAGAAGCCATCGCCAGGATTCTGCTGCTCCGGCAACGCCGGCCATTCTATCGGCGGGTGGCCTTCCGAGACGACAGCCTGTTGCTGGACCGCGTCCATTGGCTACCTCAGTTTCTAGAGCGCTACGGCCGCGAGGTTTCTCTCCCGTTTTCCTGTCTGGCGCGAGCTGACCACCTGGACACAGAGACCGTGGAGCGACTGGCCGAAGCTGGCTGCAAGCTCGTCAAGCTCTGTATCGAATCAGGAGACCCCGGACTCCGCGAAGGCGTCGTGGGCTCGCCTGTATCGGACAACGACATTCTCGACAGCGTCGATCGGCTGCGTACCCACAACATTGGGGTCCAGACGCTCTCTTTTATTGGGCTGCCCAACGAGACCTTCGAGACTGCACTACGAACCCTGGACCTCAACATTCGCATAGCCCCCGATCACGCCTTCGCGCTCGGCGTCTGCCAAGACGAGGGACAGGCTACTTCACAAGAGATCGAACAGCTGCGGGACCTGCTCCCCGTCACCGTCCGCTTCCCGAGTCTTCGCCCAATGACCACCTGGGCGGCACGACAGGGCCCCTCCACTCTCCACCGGCGAATCTTCCAGTGGCATCACGACGCATCGTTCGTCACGAGCGGCGAGCTCGCGATGCGGGACATCGCCCGCATCGCCACCAGCATGAAGCGGTCCCGAGGAGAGGCGCTCTCGAGTCCCTAGCCGCAAGGAAGAGGCCAAAGAGCTACCGGGAGCGCCAGAACCCGGGCAGGAACAAGGCAAGCACCGTGTAGAACTCGAGGCGCCCGAGAATCATCAGGAAACAGAGCAGCAACTTCCCGACATCGGGTACTGACGCGAAGCTAGAGTCAGGCCCCAATTCGCCGAGGCCCGGCCCCATGTTGAACAAGCACGTCAACGAGGCAGAGAAGCCCTCCTGAAACCCGAGACCCAACCCGCACAGCACGAGGGTACTGCAAGCCATGGCAACCACCGCGATCACGAACATGGCGAGCACGGAAGCCACCACTGGTGGCTGGATGACCCGACTCCCGATCCGCGTGGAAAAAATCGCCCGGGGGTGCACCGCATGACGCATCTCCTGGACAGCCGCAGCCAGGGCAATCACCACCCGGCTGATCTTGAAGCCCCCCGCTGTCGATCCCCCCATGCCCCCCATGAACATCAACCCGACCAAGAGCACCCTCGCTAGACCTGGGTACACATCGAAGTTGTCGGTAGAAAAGCCCGTAGACGAGAGCATCGCGGCAACCTGAAACGATCCATAGCGAAGCGCCAACAGCACGTTGCCGTCATGAAGCGACAGTATGCTAGCTGTAACGATCGCCGTGGCCACAGCAAACACGCCGATATAGACACCGAACTCACGGTCTCGGAACGCCGTCAGACCAGCGCCCCTCTGCAGGGCGTAGTACAGAGCAAAGTTGGTCCCAGCCAACAACATGAACAGTGTGATCGTCACGTCGACAAGCGCCGAATCGAACGCAGCGATGGAAGCGCCCTTCGTGGAGAATCCCCCGGAGGCCATGGTGGTCAGTGCATGACATGCGGCATCAAAGCCGCTCAAGCCCAAGAGGTACAAGAGGACGAACAGGCCAAGGGTGAGGCCGGCATAAATCCGCCACAGTGCGAGGCCAGTCTCCCGAATACGAGGCCGGAGTTGCTCCTTGGTTGGCCCCGGCATCTCGGACTCGAAGAGCCGCCGGCCTCCGCTACCCACATGCGGCAGGATGGCGACAAAGAGCACGATAATGCCCATACCTCCTATCCACTGGAGCATGGAGCGCCACCACAAGGACGCAAGGCTGTTGGACTCGATGTCCGTCAAGATCGTCGAGCCGGTCGTAGTGAAGCCCGCGGTCGCCTCGAACAAGGCATCAACCACACCGCTCGTCATCCCATCCAACACAAACGGCAATGCCGAAAAAACCGAACAGAGCACCCATGCCAGCGTGACGATCACTAGCGCTTCCCGCCGAGTAATTTCGGTCTCGAAGGGCCCATCTTTCTGGCTCCCCTCGGAGCCGCCCCCGCCACGACCACGGCCCACAAAGAGGCCCACAGCACCGGCCAAGAGGGTAATCGCGACAGCAACCGCCCAGGGCACAAGTCGCCCGGTGTGTTCGGCATCGACGAAAGCCCAAGGCAGAGACGTAGCCATGAAGCCCCCGAGGACGAGGAGCACCAGGCCGAGGTATCCAACGAGCTTTCTGGGGTTCACAGGATCAGGAGGATGATCCCATGAGTTGGCCAACCTCTGCAACAGGCTCTCTTGCGGTTAGGATATCTGCATGAAGCGTAGGTGGCCCTTCTTGCCGGGCCGAAAGAAGCAGCAACGGTCGACGCTTCCTCTAGGCGCACCGGGGAGACTTCCCTGGCACTGCACGGTGGGCGAAGCCAAACGCATCCTGCGCGAGTTGTCTGCCCTGTCCCCCGATATCGACGGGCGCCCTACAGCCAGGCTGCGATGGGGCAAGCTGACTCTGCACGCAAGCCTTGAGTTCGTCGCCGGAATTCAGGTAGGGAAGGCCTGGCTCGCCTCCCATCCAGGCGCCATTCTGCGCGATCGAGACAATCGCAAGATCACGATTCAGCCACGCCTGCGAGCAGCAAACATCCACTTCCCCGAACGAGATCCCCGCGGCAACTGGGCAAAGGCCCTGGAAGTCCTCGGACAGCCCACACGAAATGAGGGTGGAGAAGTCTGGTGCTGGGAGTGGGAAGACATGCACGTCCACTACTCGGGGCCGGGAACCAACGACCAAGGCATCTCTTGGCTTCGCTTCGAGGCCACACCCAGCTGTGAGGTTCTAGAGATTCGAAATCAATCCAGTCTGGAGTTGTTCGAATGTATCCGTCTGCGAGTGGACTTCGACGAAGGGAGCTGGGAAATGGCCGACGCTCCGGCCACCAAAGGGGTGCCGGTCAGGCTGCACTGGGACGTACCCAGCGCCCAACGCCTACTCGTGACCGTCTCTGCTGCGGGCCGGGAGATCCAACGCAGACTACCTGCAAGCCAGAGGAAGATTGTGCTGACCAGCGACGGGAACCATGGGGTTCGAGTGGTGACTTGAGGTGCTCAGGACCCCACCGAGTTGAACACAAACTGCAACCAGAGCTGAATCGTCCAGTCCAGTTCGGGCTCACCGCGACGGCGCCGCGGAACCTTGCGAGCCGAGAACTCGAGACCCTCCACCTGCTGTAGCACCATGCCCCGCAAGACATCGTTGCCCAACTTGTCCACCGGAACGGTGGTCTCTGTCACGCTGCCCTTGGGGTCAATGACCAACCGAACCGTAATGTCGCCACCGAGGTCCCCAGAGCGCGCCTGGTCAGCGTAAGCCCACCGCATCGCCTGAAGGCCATCAAAGAGATGAGAATAGATAGGCTCCAGGTCGATCTCCGGGGCAATGGGTATGGGCTCGGCACCCTCCCCCTCACCGGGCTTCGAGTGCCCCTCCGGGTTCACCCACGTAGCCACCGCCTTGTCCACGTGCACCGAAGCTATACGCTCAATGGCGACGGCCGCAGTCGACTCCTTGCCCTCCCGCACAAGCCGCTTCTTCTCGATCCAACCTCTCGCCTCCCCCGCCTCAAAGGCACAGGACACCTCAACCCAACCGCCCTGGGTCCCCACCACCCGAACCCGCGCCCCGGGACGCAACTCACCCACAGAGTCTCCCTTGGGCTCTAGCGACAGGGCGGCTCCCTTGGGCCCCACCTCGCGCGGCAGCGGTGCAGCCCCAGCGGCAGCAGGCTTGCCTTGCAAGGGATCCCATCCCCGGGCCGGTGGGTCCACAGCCCACGACGAGGCCGCGGGGATCCAGCCATCGATCCAGTAGGTAGGCGACACAATGCGCACATGCGCTGCATCGTCCTCCTGGTCCAGAAGCACATAGGACAGCTGGCCCATGGCCGGGTCCTGCCGCAAGTCAGCGACCGAGAAGAGCGGCTCACGGATCAGGGCCCGAACGTCCGTGCTAGCTCGGCCATCCAAGAGCTTGATTGCCTCCGGAGGCGGCAATCGTGTGCCCTCTGGCCAACCAGAACCCGGATCATCATCGGGATCGGGGGCAGGCCACTCTTGTGCCGGAAACACATCATCGACGGACACCAGGAAGCGGAGCTCCACCCGCCCCTCCAGGGTCCTAGCAAGAGATAGTTCCGACCCAGGGATCGGCTCGAGCACAACGACCGCGCCAGAAAGAATCTTTCCGAACGGCTCTTCGTCTGGGGCGATACGCAACGCCACATCATCCACGAGAACGTGGGCAAGGACCGTCTCGTCCACCTCGACCTCGCCCTGAAAGCCATCGGAGGAACGCAACCAGAGTCGGGTCCGGTCTCCGTCACGCCCCATGACGGTGTAGCAATTGCGCTTGTGTAGACGGCCCAAAGGAGCAGAAGAGGCCCCCACAAGCCCCGGGCTGACGGCCACAAAGGGCGCGTCATCGCGAGCCACACAGACCTCATCAGCCAGCACTGCTGAGGACCAACTCCCAAGCAGAACAGCGACCCCCACAAGGTGAAACAACTGAAACGGGCGAATAGACCAGCGAGTTCCCATGACACGGGATCTACCTCGACCGAGCCTTTCTGTCACCGCCGACCACCAGCAGCGCTCAGCCACCAGACTCTCTGAAGGCACCACGACTCCCATAGCCCGCCATCTGTCGGCCCACCCATTGCGACTCGCGCTCAGCCCACTTCTCTACGGCTTGATGGAGACCCGCCGCTGCATACCAGTGTGCCGAATAGACCGGCACCGCCTCGAAGCCACGAGCCCACTTGTACTCCCCCCCTTGCCCCGGGTCGTACCGCTCTACTGCGCCTCGAATGCACGAAGCGATACCAGCGTAGTAGGCAACGTTGAAGTGCAGGAAGGGCTGCGGCCGCATGCAGCCCCAGTACCGTCCATACAGGCTGTTCCCCCAGCGAACGCTCAGGGCTCTTCCCACCACACCATCGCGATCTTCTGCCACCTGGAACTCGATGTGCGACGAAAATTGTTCGTACAGCAAGGCAAAGAATCGATCATTGAGCCGAGGTCTGCGATCTCCATGTCGCTGAGCTGTCCGCGCATAGGCGCGGGCCATGTCACGAAAGCCGGCTTCACCCACCTCAGAACCCTGCTGTTGTCCAAGCCTGAGTCCCTGATCTTCGAGGGCTCGCATCTCCCTGCGAATCATGGTGCGACGCTTGCTACGTAGACAGGCCAGGAACTCCTCAAAGGAGGAGTAGTCCTTGTTGGTCCAGAGATACTGCCAACTCCGCCGCACGACGAACCCGCACGAGCGAAGAAGTGTCGCCTCTTGCTCCGAGCAGAAGTGCACATGGACACTTGCCCAGTCGAGCCGCCTAGCCTGCTCAATCAGTGCTTCCCCCAACTGCCGGCGACGCGCCTTGGCCCCTGGGCCATTGCCCCCACCTCCAACCAAGAGTCGAGGCCCAACCACCGGGGTGTGGGGCACTCCCACCACCGCCCTCGGCCCCGTTGGGATGCCCGCTGCATGTGCTGCCCGTTCCATCCCCAAATAGCTGACGAACTCGCCGTGGCTGACATCGCGCACGTACAGCGGGCAGAGGCCGATGGGAGCCCCTCCGTGCTCCAGGAGCAGATGGGCGGGTGACCATCCTCGCTCAAGCGACGCGCTCCCAGACTCTTCGAGACACCGCAGCCACTCCCATTGGACGAAGGGGGAGCTGGAGCCAGCCAGCTCATTCCACACATCGGCCGCAACCGCACGATGGTCTCCAGCAATACGCCCACCTGCCATGGACCTGCCCCAGGCTAATCCCCTCTAGAGAATAGCTCGCCGTCACAGCCTGTCTGTGAGCCGAGCGGCAAACCGAGGGCTCTGTCCAGGGGAGACGTCACCAGCTAAAGTCAGCGATCGTATGTGTGATCCGTCCCCTCTAAACAGTGGTCTACAGCGTGTCGTGGGGGCGCTTCTCATGGTGCTTTGTCTTCTCCTGTCTCACTGGATGGGAGGGAGCATTCCAGACGCCTACGGGGACGAAGCTCAGGCAGCGACAACAACGACGAATGCCAACGACTCCGCCGAACTTGCCCACATCGATCGTGGTGCGGCAGGGGATGTCGTGCCGCCCAGTCTTCATGAGCTACACACCTTCCTTCGGAACCTGGACGAGAGGGACAAGGGCAAAGCGCTGAATGTACTTGCAGACCTCAGCGCTGAAGGCCGCCTAGACCCCGATGCAGTCGCCCTCGTCCTCCAGCGCCTAGTCCGTGAGGACAGCCCGCCTGAAGAATTTGGCTACCAATGTAAGAACTGCTTTCAACGACGACTGTCGGAGTTGCTCGCACCGCTGCGTCTCGCTGGCCCGCGCGTGGCACCGCCCGAAGAAGGTGTCGTGGTGGTTCGGCTCAACGACGGCTTCATGCGGCGGCTCAACTCGAAGGCAACGACAGAGCTCGGCGGCAACCTCACCGGGCTCGTGAACGCACTCGTCGACGGCTACGACCTAGTCAATAAGTTCAACAAGGACGCCTGGGCCCGCTATCACGGACGCGATGCCGACCCCCGCACCGAGCCCGCCTTTTTCCACTCCGCCGCCGACCTGAAGGCTCTTGAAGCCAGCTTGGCCAAGCCTCTAGACGCCTGGCAACTGGCTCGATGGAGCTGTCAGCGGCCTCCTTCGAGTCGATTCGAGCCAGGCTTCATCCTGCTCTATTTCCGACCATCTCTTACCTGCACAGAGGTCCGAATCCCAACGGCTGCCGATACGGAAGACCCCTACTTCCGCCCGACTCCAGTCTCTCAGACCAGGTCCGGCTTTTCCTGTGGTGGAGCTGCCGAGTGGGTCTGCCCCAACATTCGACTGTTCGAGATTACGGGGGCTCGCTACGTGCCCAACGAAGCGTACCTGCGCTAGGAGCGCCTAGCGTCTAGACAAAGAACGACTGGACCCAGTTCTGTTCCCGGACATGCGCCAGGATCGCATCGGCGCGATCGGGGATCAGCTCGCGCAGCCCCTCTTCATCCCCCAGCTGTATACGGAACAACACTGTGCGAAGCAGGCGACCCGCCGCCAGCGCGCTGCCGGGCGGACCGTGATCAGCCGTAAGGCGGCGGCGCCTCGCTGCATCTGACACATCATCCCAGACCGCGAACTCGGGCGAACCCTGACGATCGAGGAGAGCCACAACCGGAGCCACCCCGGCCGCGGTACCTGTGGTGAAGACTGCTGTCTTTCGTGCGTCGGCGACACTCAACTCGGTGAGGCGTGAGATAGGAATCGGCCCCACCTCTACAACCAGGCCGAGAAGCTCTGCCAACTGCAAGACCGTGTCTCGAGTAACCCCCGGAAGAATCGTATCTGCGTCGGCACTATCTTGGGTCGAGGGAGGGGTGCGAAGAACCAGCTGACCGCCCTCTTCTCCCAAGAGGAAGAAGTTCGCTCCACCCATCTCTTCCACCAGCCCGTCGCGACTCAGAAAGAGGATGTCGTCATAGACCTCTTTCCAGGGAGTCTCTGCAGTCGCACGTGCCCGGTTGGCCACCAACTCCGACATCATCGGTAGCGTTGGCGCATAGTTGCAGGCCGCCTTCACCGCTCCCGTTCCACCGGGATAGGCCCGCGCACGCTCCCGCTCGACTCGCAGGACGAGGTCAGAACGGTAACGACCGGCCGGTGTTGTATAGACGGCAAAGGTGTAATGGGACGCAGGCTTCACTCCCAACACCGCTCCCGTGGCGAACAGGATTGGGCGAAGATAGAGCGACCGGGGCGTTGCATCCCAGGAGTGCTGCGGATCGCTGCGATCGATGGGCATAAATGCGCCTTCGAACAACCCACCGGCAGCGTTCACTTGCACGGCTTCGCGAGTCATCTCCTCGTAGAAGTCGGCGAAGCGATCTTCGGTAAGCCGCATGCCCTTCCAGTCGCTACGCTCCAATGGCACGCCCATGTGCCGTGCGCTGCGCCAAAGGCGGCGGGCATTCTTGCGAGGCCGAAACATCCGCGCCTCGACGCGGCCGTCTTCGTGGCGCACAAAGAACGTCTTGGCTCCCTCGAACACACTCTGGGCATAGTGCAGGCTACCCGCCAGCACAGAGATGGGGATGGTCTGCCCCTGAATGGACCCCTGGGTCGTCCATGTAGGCGTCTCGCCGCCAGCAAGCATGTTCAAGCTGGACAGCGTCACAAAGGGCGTGGCCAAGGGCGCAAAAGCATTGGGCGAGTAGGTCGACACGGGGGGTAGCTTCTGGGAGAGGAGCTCCAGCACCGCATCGGGAACGCCCCAACTGCGGCCATCGACTTCGAGCTTGAGGCCACCAGCGACAGACCCCTCGTACAGGACCCGATCCCCCGCAGTGAGACGAACCGCCCCCTCACCATCTACAGGGGACAAGTCGACCGTAATATTGGTGCCATCAGACTTGAACATGGACCTGAGTCGGGTTGTCTCCAACAGCTATTCAGCCGGGAGAGGGCCCATGTATTCCACAGCCCGAATACTCTGTCCACACCAGTATCTTGTGAGGCCGCAGCCAACCAGGGTCAAGCGGCAGGGCCGACCGCGGGAGTTCTCCGACCCAGCCCAAGGCCTCAAAACAGACGGACTCGACTTCTATCTAG
>PBPL01000215.1 GCA_002724675.1 Deltaproteobacteria bacterium
GACGACGACACGGCCGGCGATGACGACGACACGGCCGGCGACGACGACACGGCCGGCGATGACGACGACACGGCCGGCGATGACGACGACACGGCCGGCGATGCCGACGACACAGCCGGCGATGATGACGACACGGCCGGCGACGACGACACGGCCGGCGACGACGACGACTCCATAAGCGCTTGCCCTGCCTCCGGCGCCACGGCTTCCCTCGGCGACATCATCGTCACGGAATTCATGGCCAACCCGGGTGCTGTAGCGGATGACGTTGGTGAGTGGTTCGAGATCTACAACACGACCTCACAGGCCATCGACATCTCTGGCTGGACGATCTCCGATACGGGTGTCGACTCCCAGTGCGTCTCCCCCGCAAGTCCACTAGTGGTGCCGGCCCAGGGCTACGCCGTGCTCGGAATGACCAATGACAGCTCGATCAACGGCGACGTCACGGTGGACTGGGCCTACGGAAACGAGTGGTTCCTTGCCAACTATGGCGACGAGATTGTGCTGACCGATGTGGCGGGCACTGAGATCTTCAGCCTGTTCTACGCCAATGCGAGTGGTCCCCACGCCGATCCCATCGTGCACTCAGGCCGCTCCACGTGGCTGGACCCTCTGTTGCTGAATGGCACAGCGGCAGCAGACATCAACAACTGGTGCTCTGTTGCTGGCGCCGCACCGGTGTGGACAGGTAGCGCCGGAGATGAGGGCACGCCCGGGACAGTCAACCCCACCTGTCCCTGAGCGAAGGCCTCAGTCGCGGTCGCAGCCAGCCTCGGGCTCATGCTGCAGTGGGTCAGCACCTGCCTGGCCCGACGTACCCATGAACTCCGGCATGGTGGCCTCTCCCTCGGCGCTAATGCCATCCCGAGCCAAGACCTTGCCCACCGTCTGGAGCAGGATCTTGATGTCCACGAGCAGGGACTGGTTCTCCACGTACCAGACGTCCAGCTCCAGCTTGTCCTCCCAGGACAGGCTGTTGCGCCCATTGACCTGGGCCCAGCCCGTCACCCCGGGCCGCACTTCGTGCCTGCGAAGCTGTCGTGGTGAGTAGCGGTCCAGGTAGCGGACCAGCAAGGGACGCGGACCCACAAGACTCATGTCGCCTCGAACCACGTTGACCAGGGTCGGCAACTCATCGAGGCTTGTTGCCCGAAGAAGGCGTCCGACGCGGGTGAGCCGCTCCGCGTCATTGCCCACGTGATCTTCACCGGGCTGCGGGGGCAGCATCGTGCGGAACTTCACCAACTCGAAGAGCTCGCCGTCGCGACCCGGGCGCACCTGGCGGAAGAAGATGGGGCGCCCCATCGACACGTAGATACCGACAGCGCTCACGGTCATCATCGGGGCTGTCAGACAAAGCGCAACGCCGCCTCCCACGAGGTCGACTGCTCTCTTCATCGCCTTATTGAAAGCCACCGCTGGACTACTCTCCACTCCCGAACTTCATCTGCTCTAGAGCTTCTCGAAGCTCATGAACCGACCCCAACCAGAAGACGCCCTGATCCTACCCCAACCCCATCCCAGCCCATTCCCGAAACAAATGGAACATCTGCCACCAGACCAGGTCTAATGGACTTCACACTCCACTGCATTCGTGGGGACCTGAAGGAGGAAGCATGTCCCGTTTCGCCCTATGCGCAGCCCTGGCCTTGATGCTGCTCAACCTGACCGCCTGTGCCACGACCCAGTCCGCCTTCCGCAACAATCGCATCGAGGGCACCGTGACGAACGAGCAGGGCGACTTCATCTCCCGGGTCACCGTCACCATCTCAGTGACGGACAGCGACAGCGATTTGATTGGTACGACCACGACGAATTATGCGGGGCGCTACACCATCAATGTCCTATCGAGCCCGACCCTCAAGACCGAGGCTCCGATCATTGCCAACCACACCTACGATGTGAACCTGGAGAGCACGGATCACTACATAAAGAACACGTCGATCACGTACGAGTCGGGAACCGAAACTCACGACTTCACGCTCGAAGCCAAGGACTCCAGCCTCAACGACGTCGAGACGACGACGATCGAAGAAGACACAGATGAGCGCCAGACTGTCCCGGGAGCGCCCCCAAGAAGGGGGACACAGTAACCCCCTGCGCCATGGAGCCACTGATGAAGACCGTCCGCCGCCTGTTCGCCCTCGGAACTCTGCTCACGGTTGCCGGCTGCTCGACCCCAGCCATCTGCGACCAAGCCTGCCAGGCCTGGGAGGACACCTGCGGCTACAGCGACTACACCTACAGCCAATGCACCGCTGAGTGCTTCGCAGATCAGGACTGGAGTCAGGCCTACGCGGACTGCGTCACCGTAGCCAGCACCTGCAGCGAGATCGAGTTGATCTGCGATGCCTAGTGCCAAAGCACCTTCCAGAGTGAGCCTACGGGAGCAAAACACACCCACAGCATCGTTGACCCCGTGGCGTCCTCGGCGTCTAATTGAGCCATGCGTGGTCTGAATAGAGGGGCAGCGAGCACCCTCCTTGCCCTGGGTGTCGGTGGCCTTCTGGTCTTGTCCAGTTGCAAGGCGAGTGACTTTGCCCGTGGCTTTGCAAGCGACCCGGGCCATCGCGAGGACGAATGGCAGCAGCCGGTGGCCAGCCAAGTGGATGTGTTGTTCGTCATCGACACATCGTGCTCCATGGAAGACGAGCAAGAGGCACTCGCGGCCAGCGGCCCGAGCTTCACGGACTTCTTCCTCGACTCGGGGATCCCCCTGCACATCGGGGCGACCTCGACCAACATCTTTGAGGACGACACCGAGGGCCTGGATGGGGCCCTGGCTGGCGAGCCCAACTTCATCTCCGAAGAGACACCGGACCTGGAGCAAGCCTTCAGCGAGCTCACCAACATGGGCATCGACTTCAATCACCGCAAAGAGAAGGGCCTACACGCAGCCTGGGTCGCCCTGGAAGAGCTGGGGGACACCACCAACGCGGGCTTCCTACGCGAGGAGGCCAACCTGGTAGTCATCATCGTGTCCGATGAGCCCGACCACTCGGCAACCGACGACGAGACAGCGGACGACTGGATCAACTGGGAGGACTTCTCCGACTGGCTCGATGAATTCAAAGGGCCAGATACGGAACATCGAACCCAACTGTCCGCCATCGTCGGTATCAGCGAGGATGGCATCGAAGACCTCGAGAATGGCTGTGGTCAGGACGAAGACGGCGATGGCAGCCAGTCGGACACTCAAGGTGCAAAGCGAGGCGATGGCTACATCGAAGCTGCCGTGGCCACCGAAGGGGCCTACCAGTCGATCTGCACCGAGGACTGGGGACTGGTGCTTTCCCGCATGGGCCTCCGGGCCGCTGGCCTCATGGACACGTTCGTGCTGTCCGCGATCCCCATCCAGGAGAGCATCGAGATGACGGTCTCAGGCCAGCCCGAGAACCGGTGGTCACTGGTCATCGAGCAAGACGAGAGCGGACCCACGAGCGCCGCCCTCTACTTCGAAGACCCAGAGGCCATACCGCCCGCAGGGTCCCAGGTCAGTGTCCAATACCGGGTGTTCGGCAGCGACTGATCAGTCCACGAGGCTGAGAAGCCATTGAGCGCCATCGTCCTCGCTCAAAAACACCCGCGTGGGAACGGCCGGTCGGGTCAGCGCGAGGTAGGCGGCGCCAACAAATCGGCTAGCCGGTGTGGAGACCACCAGGGCCATTCCCCGCGCCGTCGCCGGAGGCTCTAACTGCCGAGCCGCACGAGTGGTCCGAGTCACTCGGGTCATGTCACACAAGACCAAGCCCACCGATATGGAGCCGGCCAGCTTCGTCGCCAGCACGCGACAGTCGCGCGAGTCCTCTTCGTCGAAGAGATCGCCGGTAGCGTGCCCTTCATCGCCCACGCGAATGCGAACCACGCCATCCGAGCCGAGGGTGCCGGCGCTGCGGCCCTGGGTGATGGGTTGGCTGGCCATGATTTCTTCAGTCGCCATGACATCCTCTCCCCACTAGAAACAGACACTCAGTCTAGCCAATACAGTGAAGCCAAATCCATCGGCTACACACAAGGCTGAAGCCCGCAACCTTTTCCACAGTTCGCAAAGAGTCGGCAAAAGGGCTGAAAAGTTATGGACCGTCTTGGTCGAAAATGACCGTGCAGACTTGCAGAGTCCAAGAAAACCACTGTAAAGCGGCCGAGCAAAGTGCACTGGAGACAACAATGCGCACAACATGGTCGCGACTCTTAGACTCAGCCGGCGTCACCATCTTTCTCGTGGTCATTCTCTCGACTGGGCTCTCTCCTTCCTTCTCATCAACGGCACTCGCCGACGACACCGACAGCACCGAGAGCGAGACCGACTCCTCCGGCAACAGTGACAGCACAAGCGGCAAGGACGGAGACAACAGTCCCGTTCCGAGCCCAACCGGCGACGAGACCGCAAGCCCCGAGACCGCAAGCCCCGAGACCGCTGCGCAGGATGCTCCCCCCACCGAAGCCGCAGATCAGGACGCTTCCCTTGGCGAACCTGCAGAGCAGGCCACACCAGAAGCATTGGCCCCCCCCATCCCCCGGGTTGGCTACAAGAAGGGCTTCTTCATCGCGAGCAAGGACGAGCGCTTCAAGCTCACCATCAACGGCAGGATCCAGGTCCGCTTCACCTATGAGAACACCGAAGGCGAGCCACGAGGCCACGCGGGCCAGTTCAGCATTCCGAGGGCCCGACTGAAGCTCAAGGGGAGCGCGTTCGATAGACGCATCGCCTTCGCCCTGCAGCTCGACTTCGGAAAAGGGGGCGCCAGCCTGAAGGACGCCTACATAGATCTCACAGCGGTCGACAGGTGGCTAATGGTCCAGGTCGGGCAGTTCAAGCGCCCCTTCTCCCGCCAGCAGATCACCTCGTCCGGCAAACAGCAATTCGTCGATCGAGCAATCACCGACAAGTACTTCCAAGCCGGCCGTGACCTCGGGCTCGTGGTCCACAGCCACACGAAGAAGGCCCCACTCGAATACTCGATCGGTCTCTTCAACGGCACCGGTGACAAGGCCCAGCTGGAAGGCGAGGTCGCCGTCGACCCGACAAGCTTCGAGGGCGACATCACCTCCGGCAAGTTCAGTAACGTTCCCGAGGTGTTGAACCCCATGGCTGTGGCCCGCCTCGGGTGGCACACAAAGGACTTCGACGGCTACTCCGAGAGCGACACCAGCGACAGCCGCTTCGGCATCGGCGTCGCCGCCTCGGCGCTGCTCGACTTCGACGCCGACAAGACCGGGGACGGCGCCTTCCGGGCACAGCTCGACTATGCCCTGAAGTGCCATGGGCTAGCGCACACCGGCGCCGTCTACGTAGCAACTCAGCAGATCGACGAGAACTTCGCCGACCAGGACCTCGACGCAGTGGGCTTCCACCTGCAACTCGGCTACGTCATCAAGGGCGTGGTGGAGCCGGTGATCCGCTACGCCCGGATCCTGCCGAAGGGCGACAACAACGACAGCCAGGAAATCCTGGGCGGAATCAACGTGTTCATGTTCAAGCACAACGTCAAATGGACGACGGACTTCGGTGTCCTGACCGACGAGGCCGAGGGCTCAGATCCCATTGATTTCCGAGCCCGCACCCAGCTGCAGTTCGCCTTCTAGAGGACCCCATAGGCCGCAGGGGCTACCCGTATCGACCACCCACATCGCCGTGAGTGCCGTGGTCGGCGTCGGGTTCGCCCACAGCCTGGGTGCCATCGACCTGCGGGTCGTCGGCACGATTGTCGTCTCCTGGCTGGTGACCCTGCCCATCGGAGCGGTCCTCGCAGCGTTCTTCTTCTCTACGCTGAAGGGCATCTTCTCCTGAACACAGCCGGTCGTGCCTCCGAGGGCTGATTCGCCTTCAACCTCTACGACCAACGCCCACAGGCCCAGGCTGCTCAGCCTGGGTGCCAAGGTACGAGCAGGACGCTCCACCAGGGTTGATAGACTGCGACTCTATGACCCAGGTCGTCCGATGAAGCAGTTCCTCCTCTTGACCCTTCTGGCCACCTCGCTGGCAGCCATGGGCTGCAACGGTGGGGCTGAGGGTTCTCTGGGCAATGACGACATCGGAGACGAAGGCGCCGCCGGAGACGACGACACCAGCCAGCCCGCGAACTGTGAGGACCAGTGGATCGAGGCCCTGGAGTGGTTCGAGGCCAGCGGCGAGGCCCAGCTGTCTGGAAACATCGAGTTGGCTCAGACACACATCGTGCTGCCCGATGACAGCCGGCGGGCGCCCCGTCCGAGCCAGGGCCGTGAGACGCTGTTGCTCTTCAGCCCCGACGAAACAGTGAGCGCCGACACCGACCTGAGAGTGGGCGCATTCGATGGCGACGTGCTCCTAGGAGTCATCGCAGCGCGCACGCCCGATGAGCTTCCGCCCTACCTGGAGACCGCTCTCACCACAGAGAGCCTGGCCCCTTACAGCACAAGCGCATGGAGCGCCTTTCTTCCGTGGGCATGGCTGCGGCCCGGTGTGACGCTTCGCATCGGCACACTGTCCGGCGATACGCTGCTCGCCTACGACCACGACCTGGCTGACCTCGGCCCCCCCCACCGATTCACGATCTCGCGCTCCAAGATGGTGCTCTTTGGCGAGGACGACTTCCCGACCGACACCGAGCCCGCCTCGCGCATCGCCCGGGACTTCTTTGCTTCCGCCCCAGCCGCAGAGTTGCGCTGGGTTGACTCCCTCCCATGGCGACTGGACTCCATCGTGATCCGCACCGACGATGGGCCACAGTTGGTGCACAGCGAGGATGAGCGCCTGGACATCACACCCGACCCCGACCACTGGTCCATTCTCAAGCACCAGTTGGCGCTCCGACTGAGCCTCGCCAACACAGGCCGGGGGCTGGCCATGACCGGGGAATCCGAGGGAGACAGCTCGCCGTACAGTTTCGGAACCTCGGTCGGCATGGGCTGGTTCCGCGACAACACCGGCAGCTACCTCGACATCGATGACGCCCCCTGGGCCGCCGGCTGGACCGGCTGGACGGCCATGTGGCTGGGCGAGTGCGGCAACGGCTTCATTCACGAGGTGGGCCACTCCTTCACCCTCGAGCACTTCAATGAGGGCACGGCAGAGGGCTGGGGCATTGCAGACGAGTACCCCCAGGACGGAACCAACCTGCAGACTCACCCCGCAGGCTACGACTCGACCCGACGGCAACTACGCACCTGGTATCGAGTCGACGCCTGGGGACCCGTCATGGCAGACGACGGCACCTGGGTGGGCAAGCGCGACCCGATGAACGGTGGCGAGAGCCCCAACGATGTCACGTGTTTTCCCCAGTACACGGCCTACCAGGCTGAGAAGGCGCAGAACTGGTCAGAAGCAACCCGCACCATTGCCAACCACGACGAGGTACCCGGCATCTATCTCTGGAACACAGAGAGCCAGGCGTACGAGGCAAGCGAGCCCGATGTCGGCCACGAGACTCCCGTGGCCGTGGATGTGCCCGTCACCACCCTGATCGGAACCCTGGGCAACAACGACGAGGCCTGTCAGACCTACCCGGCCATGTTTGCGCCATCGGGCAACGCCTTCACTCTTCCCGACCCCGAGGCCGAAGACCTGCCAGACGTGTTCGAGGGAGCGACCTGGTTCCTGGAGATTGCCTACACCGACGGGACCAGCGACAGAGCACTCATCGCTCGGGAGCCCATCGTCGACACAGCCTTGTCGCTGTATTCCCTAAACCTCGAGAGCGAGCGGGAGCCCACTCGCGTCGACCTCTACCAGAGTCCAGTCGGCTACCCCGAGATCGACGTGGGTGCTGCGACGCTGGTCCACAGCCGCAGCATCACACTGCCCACCGGAGCCCTCCCGAAGGTGCTCCAGGTTGGCAAGGGCCACCTTGCCAACGATGCTCTGACCCTGACGGATCGCTGCGAGCCCGAGGTGAGTTGCCTGTCCCGGGAACGGGAGAGCACCTGGCGGGTGAGCGGTGAGGCGCTGTACTTTCAGGACAGCAAGGGCGACGTCCCCGCTGCTGCGTCCTGCTTGGAACAGGGCGAGGTCACGACCCTGTCCGTGCCCGTGTCCAACGAGGACGGCGAGACGTTTTCAGTGGTCGTTCACGGCCAGCGGGTCATGTCCAGCGCCTCTCACGAGGTCATCGTTCCACTTCACGACAACACGCCCTGGATCGATGCCCCCGACCTGAACCAGAGCCTGCGACTGTGGTTGCCCCAGGAGCCAAACGCCGGGCTACCGACAGGCCGCTATCGCTCAGACGACGGCTATGAGCTACAGGGATGGCTGGGGGATGAACTGTTCAGCGAGACTCCGGTCCACATTGACCTCTCAGTCCTCGAGACGACCGAGGTTGACCTTGCGTCCGAGTTCCTGAGCGAGGGGCTGACGACCCCTGACTCTTCGATGTACTTCCTGGTGCGTGGTCCAGGCATCGGCCCCACCGAGCGGGTGTGGTGGGACGACGGACAAGACGGCCCGGTCGTCCTGAACGTCCCGGTGCTGGACGAAGTCAGCGGCCAGTTGGTAACCCTGAAGGTGGATGCCCAGCAGGAAGCCTGTGGAGCCCGATGGGACTTCCACGCGGGCCAGGGGGCAGGCAACTGCAGCCACCATGCGGTTCTGAATGTCTCCGACACGGGCAACGAAGACCTCGTGGCTGGCCGAACCTACCGAAGCCCGGCGTCCATGCCCCTCGTGATTGAGGGGCGCAGATGGCACGCTCCCGATGCCCGCGCGTTGATTGGCGTCTGGGCTCTAGACCTCCGCTACACCATCCCGGACTGAGTCTCAGGCAACCGACAGCGATCACGGCACCAGGATCGCGTACTCCCAGCTCCCCAGAGTCAACGAAAAAGCGCCCCCTTCGATGGTCGCGGTCCTCGTGGCCGGGTGGAGCACATCGGTCAGGGTGACACCCTCAAAGCCCTCCAGCTGGATGGGCACCGAAGCGCTTCGGGGCACATCGGCCTTGTTCATCGCAACAACCGCGAGGTCTCCGAGCCCGTCATCCAGCGCATACACCAGCAGCTCATCATCGACCCAGAGTTGAGTCCGCAAGCCACGGCGCAACGCTTGACTTGTCACCCTGGCCTGCCCGATCGCACGGACCCGGTCCAGGAGCTCACTCTGGTTGGCGCTCAGGTAGGGGTCGAAGTCCATCAGCCTGCGATTGTCCGGGTCGTTGTCACCGGCCCGCCCGATCTCATCGCCGTAGTAGATCAAGGGAAGTCCAGGCTGAGTCAGGGTGAAGGCAAAGGCCATCGAGAGCTTGTTCACCAAGTCCCACTGGGTGACTGAAGTCGATCCATCATCCATCCAGTCTTCGGTGTCGGCCCAGGGGCCAGCAGCATTTCCGGCGGCCTCGGTCGCGAACCGCATCACGTCGTGGTTGCCCAGGAATGGCGCCATGGGCGCGCCCCCGTAGGCGGCCGCGCCGGCCGCGACAGCGTCCTCCAGACTGTAGAACGAACCACCGTGTGCAAACGCATCCCGAATCGACCAGAAGAGCGGAAAATCGAACTGTGAGTGGAGCTCGTGGTCTCCCACGTAATCCATCAGCAGATCGTGCTGGTCGCCACCGGCAAAGGTCTCGCCCACCAGAAACACGGAAGCTGCACCCCCAGCGCTGACTTCGGCATCCAGGCGCTTGCGAAGGGTACGCATCACGACATGGTCCATGTGCTTCGCCGCATCGACCCGCAACGCATCCACGTCGTACTCCCCAACGAACCACAGCACATCGTCGAGCACCTGCATGAGGATGTCGTGGTTCCGGTAGTCGAGGTCGGGCAGATAGTCCGTAAACCAGCAGTCCCTGGCTCGTTCCTCCCAGCCGCAGCCGTCTGTGCCGCAGACACAGCCGTCCGCAGGGACCCACTCGGGGTAGTCGGCCAAGTAGTCATGATCCTGGTGCACATGGTTCAAGACCAAGTCGAACATCACACGCATACCGCTGGCGTGCGCGTGTTCAATGAGCTCCCGCAGGCGCGCGTCAGCCTCACCGCTGGCGTCACCAAAGCGGTTCTCGATCGTGCGGGGCTGCACCGGCCAGTAGCCGTGATATCCCGAGTAGAGGTGCTCCCCGTCGAGCCCCATGTACGCGGCCTCTGGGTTGTCCAGCACCGGAGACAGCCAGAGGATGTTGGCGCCCAGTTGCTGGAAATAGTCGTCTTCGAGCGCGTGCCGAACACCCAAGAAGTCGCCGCCCTGGTAGTCGGCCCGAAAGTCCACGTCATCCACTGGCGGGAACAGAGCAGGCTGATCCACATCGCCATTGCGAAACCGGTCAATGAACGCGAAGTAGATCAAGCCGTCCTCCCACGCGAAGGGGGTCTCTTCGACCCACAAGGGGATGAACAGGGGCTCATTCTCGACGCGACGACCGTCGAGGTCGGCAGCCTCGACCCGCACCGAGTGTTTCCCAGGCGACAGGCCCGAGGCCTCAATGAAGAGGCTTCCCGTGTCGGCATCTGCGGTGATCGTGCCCTGCGCTGTGCCGACGGTAGCTACAACAGAGCCAGGATCCATCGCCACATCATCGCTGGCACGCGCGAAGAGGAACTCCACCGTAACGCTCCCCGACGAGCTGGACTCGGCGCTCAGCACCTGCAGCAGGGGCCTGGTGCAATCGCCGACCCTCAGGTTCCGGTTCTCGATGCCATCGTTCCAGCGCGTCCAGGCCGTAGTGGGCAGATCCAGCTCCCACTCGCCGTCATGCAAATACTTGTAGCCATATTCCCCCGGCGCCAGCTCGCCGAGGTCATGGGACCACCAGCCGTTCTCGTCGGGGCCTTCCATATCGACGGGGCTCCAGTCCGAGAACTCGCCGGCAATCTGAACCACCTTCGTTCCCCCGGGGGGGCGATGGCTTCGCGTGACCGAGCACGTTCGAATCGCCACCGGATCAGAGCCAAGTTCGTCCGGCCCCTCGTGGATCACTGAATCATCGTCATCGCCCGAATCATCGTCATCGCCCGAATCATCGTCATCGCCCGACTCGTCGTCGAGGGCTTCGTCGTCCAGCTCGTCAGTCTCACAATCCGGGCCGACACATTGCGTGTCACAGGACGGAAGAGACAAGAACAACAGGGCAAGAGCAAGCAAACTGCGGGTCACGATGAGCTCCTTCGCGCTCGGTCGGTTCGAGCCAGGCTAAGCCCGGGCCCAGGCCCCTCCACGATCTCTTGCAGAGATGGCCGGGTCTTCCTCTGCCAGTTGGGGTTCTGAAGATGGCTAGTGCCAGGAACATTTTGGGGCTCCAGCTCACCCCAGAGATCCTCCAGGTTCACGAGCACGAGCCCAGCGTCACTGCGGCCCAGCCACTCATAGCCGGCGACAGCCGTCTCCACCGCCGTCGCCGCAGGACCGGCCTCCGGCTCGGCACCGACCTCTCTGCGCAAGGTGCTAGCACTCTGCTGCCGCTCCTCTCGCAGGTGATCGGCAGCGTCCGGATCAAGCCCTGCAAAGCGCTGCTGCAAGGCAATGTCATCGCCCCTCTCGAACGCAGCCAGCGTCGGCATGTCGTGGTTGTTGAGGCTCGCCTGATCCCCCAACTTCGGACGAGGAAGGCGACGCCCCCCCTGCTCGGAAACGGCCAACTGAGCCACATACATGCCCTGGATGCCATGCCGCTGAAGCGCTTCGTCGATCTCGGGAGGGACGGTGCCCAGGTTCTCGCCGACCACCCGAGCCTGGTGGCGGTGGGACTCGATGCACAGCGCGGCGAACCACTCATCAGCGGGACAACGAACAAAGGCACCATCCGTCGCAGGAAAGCCCGAGGGCACACAGTAGAGCCGCGCCAGGCCGATGATGTGGTCGATGCGCAGACGCCCTGCCAGGCCCAAGTGATGGGCCAGCGTGTCGCGAAAATATCGGTGACCCTGGGCGCGAGATCGGTCGGGATGCAGTGGGGGAAGACCCCAACTCTGACCCCCGCGGAAGAAGAGGTCCGGTGGGGCGCCTACCTCGAGGCCCGAGGCGAACACGTCCCGATAGCGAAACGCATCGTAGCCCTCACCGTGGCAGCCCACGGGCAGATCCAGATAGAGGTCGACCCCTGCCGCGTCGAGCTCACCTGACAGCTGCGCCAGTTGCTGGTCGAGCAACCACTGAACGTAGAGGTGGTAGTGGACTTCGTCCGACTTCCAGTCTCCCGGCTGGAGTTCTCCGGCACGCAGCCGCTCCGGCCAGGACGTCCAACCAACCCCCTGTGCAGCAACGGTGGCCCTGAATTGCGCGTAGTCCCTGCGCCTCGGGTCCGCCCGGACCCACCTCTCGAATGCCTCACGACGGGCCCCGCCCGACGACAAGAGCTGGGCTCCCAGCGACTCCAGAGCGCGTCGCTTCAACTCCATGACCGCCCGGTAGTCCACTCGATCACGGGCCTGTAGGCCCTCTCTCTGACCGGCAAAGTCAGCACTGTTGAGCCACTCTCGCACCTCCTCGCAATCAGAGAGTTCGGGCACCGAGCCCACATCCAGAAACACTTCGTTCCAGAACAACCTCGAGACCGGTGAGTAGGGACTGGGCTCGAAGGGCTCGTCCAGGAACGAGGCCAGCAGAGGAAGTGTGGCGACCGTCTGTCCACCACAGCGGGCCACCCAGCGAGAGAACTCTGCCAGGGCGCGAAAGTCGCCAACTCCCCAAGTCTCGTCGGTGTGCAGTGCATAGAGAGGCACGAAGGCGCCCCAGCTGCGCTCCCTCTCCCCTCCCCCGTACGCCGTCACTGGTGCTGAGAAGACCTCCGTGGTCGCCGAACAGTCGCCAAACGAGAGGGTCAGCTGGTGGTATCCCGTCGGCAGCCCCGCTGGCAAGCCTAGGGCGAGGTGAAGGACATCCACGCCATCGACGACCTCCCGTGCGCGAACGGCCAGCTGCGCCAAGTCCACCGCCCAGCTCTGTGAGTCCCCGGTTTCCAGCGCCAGCTCACAGGATGCGGTCCCTGAGGCATATGGAGCCGCCACACGTAGCTGCGCCTCTGCGGACTGTCCCTGCCACGCCACCGTCACTCCGGGCAGCACCTGGGACCAGAGCTGCCGACGCCGCTCCATGAGCGCCGCAGCCGCGTCTTCGGGGCCTCGTAGCTCGCAGCCGAGCCCTCGAAGAACAGCCACGAGCGCCTCAGCCGAGGCGTGACATCGTTGTCCGCCCACAGCTTGGTAGCTGGTCTGGACACCCCAAGCCGCAGATAGGGCTTCGAGGGTCTTTGTCGGATCATTGGACATAACCGGCCGCGAATCATACCTGGCGGTGCCCAAACCCAACGGATCAACAACCACCTTGGCGCACACCTTTGCTCGCCCCGAGAGCCGTGGCACCATACCGGCCGATGTCCCCGCGACTACTGATTCACGTCCTGGCCCTGGCGGCTGCTGTCCTCGTGACCGCGGCATGCGACGACGAGCCCTACCCCCAGCTCTACCGCACACAGGGGCTCGCTCCGGGCCTCGACCGCGCCGCCGTCGAGGCGCTCGATCACCTGGGGCCGACTCAGATCGCAGACGGGGTCAACTTCTCTGTGTACTCAGAGGCAGCAAGCCGCATCGACCTCTTGCTGTTCGACAATCCCGAAGCTGACCAACCCGAACGACGCTTCGAGATGGAACGCATGGGCGACGTCTTCAATCTCTATGTAGAGGGGGTGGGGCTAGGCCAACACTATGGCTACATCGCCTGGGGGCCTAACTGGCCGTTCGACGACCGGTGGATCCCCGGCACCGTTCACGGATTCATCGCCGACGTGGACGCGCTGGGAAACCGCTTCAATCCAAACAAGCTGCTGATCGACCCCTACGCCAAGGCCCTGCACAGGGACCACGACTGGAGCCGCGCCAGCAACGCCAGCGGTCCGGATCGCACCCAGAGCACTTGGGGCGCTGGGGCCAAGTCGGTCGTTGTTGCCAGCGAATACACCTGGAGCGACAGCGAGGCCGCGTTTCGAGAGGCGCGCAGGACGAGAACCCTCGACGGGCACGGTCGCAATGACTTGATCATCTATGAGGTGCACCCCAAGGGCTTCACCGCAGATCCCTCCTCGGGCGTCGACCACCCCGGCACTTACCGCGGTATCGGCGAGATGGCCTCATACCTCGCGGATCTAGGGGTCACCGCCATCGAGCTTCTGCCCATCCACGAGAAGCCACTGGACGGGGGCTACTGGGGCTACAACAACCTGAGCTTCTTTGCCCCAGAGGTGAGCTACGCCTCGGACCCCGACCCTCGCAAGGTCATCGACGAGTTCAAGCAGATGGTCGACCAACTGCACCAGCATGGCATCGAGGTGCTGATCGACGTCGTCTACAACCACACGGGCGAGGGCGGCCTGTGGAGGGAGCGCATCTACCAGGATGACGTCTCACTCGAGGGGGCTGGTGAGGACTGGTACTACTACGACCCCCACGAGGTCGCCGGGATCTACTCGATGCGGGGGCTGGACAACGCCGCCTACTACGCGCTGTCCAGCGACAACCTGACCTACTGGAACAACACCGGTGTCGGCAACCAAACTCGGCCCAATCATCGACCCATGCGCCGGCTGATCATGGACTCCCTGCGTTGGCATGTGGAGGAACTGCACGTGGATGGCTTCCGGTTCGACCTGGCTCCCATCCTGGGGGAAATGGACGGCGACTACGACACTTGGGCCGACTCAGCCCAGACCATCCTTCAGGACATCGTCGATGACCCCGTGCTCAACGAATGGGACACCCGCATCATCGCCGAGCCGTGGTCGGCCTGCTGGCCCTGCTACAACCCCGTAATCGGTGCCTTTCCGGCGTCTTCGCAAGACGAAGGCCATGGCTGGGCCGAGTGGAACAATCGCTTCCGGGACTGGTGGCGAGCCTTCGTGAACAACGACGACTGGGTCCTGAACAGCCTGGAGGCCGAGGCGGACGGTGGGTTCACGCTCACCGGATCGGAGGGCCTGTACGGCTGGAACGGGCGTCAGCCCTACCACTCCGTCAACTTCGTCACCGTGCACGACGGCTTCACGATGTTCGACCTGCTGTCCTACAACGAGCAGCAAAATGGATGTGGACCGCTGAACCCAGTGTGCTGCGACGACCCGACGAGCTCGTGGTGCGAGCAGGACAGCGGAGAGGAAAACAACCGCTCACGAGACTGGGGCTCCCATCCCGAGGGCGAGGCCCTCAAGCGACAAATGATGCGCAACCTCTTCACGGCGATGATGATCGCCCACGGCACCCCCCTCTTGTTGGGTGGTGACGAGTGGATGCGCACCCAGCACGGCAACAACAACGCTTACTCCAGCGGCGCCGACAACCCATTCAACTGGTTCCAGTGGGGAACCTGGCAGCAGAACAACGAGCGCCTGCGGATGCACGACTTCGTCCGTCAGGTCATCCAGCTCCGCAAAGATCACAGCCATGCCTTCGCGCCATCTGACTACGGAGCATCGGCGCCATTCTCCTGGAAGAGCGCTCAGAACACGGACGACGTGCAGTGGGGGTCCCGGAACGTCATGGTGCACTACTACGATCCGAGCGCTGGGCCCGAGCTGGCGGTGCTGATCAATATGGAGCGCTCCCCTGTGGAGTTCACCCTGCCCGAGGGCCGCACCTGGCGCCGGATCCTGGACACACAGCGCTGGTTCGACGTCGACAACTCCGACGACGGCAGCGACTACTTCGCCAGCAGCGGGGGGAATCCTCAAGTCACTCACAACGTGAGCCTGGATGCAGGCGAGGCCATGGGCTCCACTTACACAGCGCAGGACTCCTCCATCGTCATCCTGAAGGCTGCCCCTTAAGGCCATGCGCATCGCTACCGTCACCCGAGCGATGGGGCTCATCGCCGCAATGCTGTTGCTCGCGCCCGCGACGTTGCAGGCGGAGGCGAGCCGCTCGCCGGTGAGTGTGGGCGGCTACTTCCGCGTCATGGCGCGCCCCGACCTCCAGGGAGGCAATGGCCGACTCGGCCACTGGAACCTCTACGGCCGATTGCTCAACGAGGGCCCTTGGGCAGCCCTCGAGCTGAGGCTGAGACTCCTGGAGTCCAGCCCTGGAAGCCGCGACCCCTGGACCTCTGTCCACTTCAAGCTGGAAGGAGGCGCCATCGCCAACGCCGAGCCCTCCTCCGGATGGCTGGGGGCATTCCGGCTGGCTCAGGCATACGTCCAGGCAGGCAATGTGGGCCTTCCAGGGGTGACCTGGAAGCTGGGCACCCTCGACACCTGGCTAGGCGACCTCGGACTCTACGACATGCGCCCTGCGCAACTGTTCTACGAGACACTGGGCCTCTCGGGCTCCGGCTCGCTCGGACCGCTGGAGATCCTGGTAGGCGCCGGCGACTCCGGTTTCTACATCCGCGGGCTCGAATACAGCCCCATCCTGACCGGCGGCGGCTACCTGCGCCTGCGTGCCCCACGACACCTCGAGGTAGCAGTGGGCGGCCAGGTCATGTTCGAACCTCCCGTTCAAGGGAGCCGCTTCGCCCCCTACGAGACCCCAGGCATGAACTACGAGGACTGGCTCCGGGGCGAAGTCGTAGAGCGATTCCTCGATGACAACCCAGGGCAGGAGGACTTCTTCACGGCACCCGAGGCCGTGTCCTCTGTGTCGGGCAAGGCCATCGGCTCGTTGGGCTTCGGAGACCTGGGGCCCTTGCGCTGGAACAGCCTGTTCGTCAGCTACACCCGTCGGCACCCCGAGAACAGCACCACAGAGACTGTCGATGGTCGGGACTACGAGCTGTACGTGACGAAGTTCACAGACGAGCGCTACGAACTCGTCCTGGGCAACGAGCTGCAGCTGCAGCTGGTCCCCGACCGGCTCGACCTCGCCTGGTCAGTGCTGTTCGGAGACCACCGAGACGGCGACAATGACATCCAACCGTCCGACTTTGATCGCTGGTACCTCTCGACTGTGCTCCGGGTGCAGGCCTACCTGAGCCGCACCGTCCACCTCCTTGTGGAGAGCAGCGTCGCCCGAGAGGTCTCGCGCAACGGCAACCAGTTTCGTAACCACGGAGACTCGATCTTCCAGTCCGCCGCGGGCCAGGCAGACAGTCGCGGGCTGGAGTTCGGCGACGCCGATGAGCGGAGGACCTGGCAAGGCAAGGCCGGTGTCGTGCTCAACCCCCTGGGCCCCGGGCTCTACGTCCGACCGTCGCTCCGGCTGCTCTATGGCGTGCAGTACTCCACTCAGAATCACGCCTTTGGCAACAGCTTCGTGGAGAGCCTGAGCCAGTTCAACCTGTTCGGTTCGTGGGAGACCCACTGGCACCACGTCATTGCTCTGGAAGCGGAGGCCTGGTTCTAATGAGCACAACCCACCCCTCCGGCAGCCCCACTCCGTGCCGCCAGCGCCCGTCCGTGGCCTGGGCACTGAAGATGTTCATCACACTGCCCATGGTCCTGGTGTGGATCCTGGCCACGACGGCCTGCCTCAACAAGCGACCCCCGGCGCGACTCTCCCAGTCCGTACCGGTGGCAGCGGCGCTGGTCTTTGACGCGGAGGAAGACCGGGCGGTGGGGACCGTGCCGAAAGCACTCCAGGACGCCATCGGGCTTCAACTCCAGGAGAGAAACCTGGTCCCCGAGTTCGTGGGCGTAGAGTCCTTCGGCGAGGACTTCGCGCGCCGTCGGGCGAGTCGTCACCGCTTCGCCTGGCTCGGAGATCGACCGGACACAGCCGAGCTGCTGCTCCTTGTGGAGACACGGGCCACCTTCTATTCCCAGATGGGGGGGCGCTATCGCTGGACAGTGTCGGTGAGGGCAACGGTCGGCCGGCCAGAAGCCGCGGATCTGAGCGTCGATGTCGCCTTCGAGGTGCCGGTGTTCTTGCAGTTCGCCCACGAGCAGGCTCCCGCTGCGCTCCAAGCGGCGAGCGCCATCATCGTCCGCCGGCTGGACCGGCTCGTCGACACGGCCCTCGGCGACCCGGAGGCCCCCTGGGAGTTGGAGGACCTCGGCCAGGAGCCGTCGGGGCAAGCACCATTGGAAGCGCGGCCTGAAGCCAACAGACAGGCGAGCCCGGACCGAGCCACGACCGAGGGAGGGCTCGGGCTCATGTATTTCGTCCTGGTGGACCGCTTTCACAACGGAGAGGAAGCCAACGACGAGGACACGGACCTCGATGATCCGCAGGCCTTCCACGGGGGAGACATCCGCGGGGTCATCGACCGGCTCGACTACCTACAGAGCCTCGGGGTCCAGACCGTCTGGCTCTCCCCCATCACCGACACGAGTACCGAGAAGGTAGACGGCCATGGCGCCTTCCACGGTTACTGGGTCGAAGATCCGGGTGCCGTCGAGCCGCGCTTCGGAACTGAATCCGACCTGGTCGAGCTCTCTGAGCAGCTGCGCAGCCGCGGCATGAAGTTGGTGCTCGACGTGGTGACCAATCACGTGGCCTACGACGCCCCATTAGTGGCCGAGAAACCCCACTGGTTCCATGACCTGGGCGACATCGTGGACTGGGACGACCCCGTCCAGGCTGTGAGCCACGACGTGCACGGCCTCCCCGACCTGGCCCAGGAGAACGACGAGGTGTACAGCTGGCTCGTGGCAAACGGTCGCTCCTGGATCGATCGGGTACGGCCCGATGGCTTTCGACTGGATGCGGTCCGTCACGTCCCACTGGAGTTCTGGAGTCGCTACAACGCTGCGCTCCGAGAAACCGCCGGAGCGGACTTCGTGTTGTTGGGCGAAATGTTCGATGGAAGTCCAGCGGTCTTGTCCAAGGTCTGGAACGAAGGTGCCTTCGGAGCCCTGTTTGATTTTCCAATGCACTACGCCCTCGTAGACGTGTTCTGCCGCGATGCCCACCCGGGCAAGCTGGCGGCCGTGCTGGACGCCGACCGGCGATACGCTCACCCCCAACGGCTCGTCACCTTTGCCGACAACCACGACCTACCTCGGGTGATGAGCGCCTGCGGGGGTGACGAGCAGCGTGTCCAGCGGCTCCTCGCCTTTCAGCTGACGACACGGGGGACCCCCTGCCTCACCTACGGGGTGGAGGTCGGCCTCGAAGGTGAAGCCGAGCCCGTGAACCGCGGCGACATGGTGTTTCCAGAGAGGGATGACCCATCCAGCACCGCGCAGCTCATCGCGGATCTCGCTCGCATTCGACGAGAGCACCCCGCGCTCAGCAAGGGACGCACGCGACTCCTGGCTCTGGACGATGAGCTCTTCGCCTATGTGCGCGTCGCGGATGCTGGCGCTGTTCTGGTGGTCATCAATCAAGGGGACACTGAGCGAGTCGTCGAGCTACCGCAAGCTAGCGGAGCAGTCGGCAAGCAGCCCTCCCGAGCGCTCGACCTGCTCTCGGGGCGCCGTGTGGCTCTGCCTCTACAGATCGCCCCACAGGACATTCGGGTGCTGGACGTGTCGGGGCTGTGGGCTCCCGGCGTCCTCGATGCACCGCCAGAGCAACGCGCTGTCGAGGTTCATGTTCGCGACGCCCCCCTGAACGCCGGTGACACCCTGCTCCTCGTGGGAGGCAGCGCGGAGCTGGGAGACTGGGATCCCAACTCTGGAGCTGGGCCGCTACAACACCAAGGCACCATCGCCTCCTGGGGCACTTCGCTGGAGACGGGTCGGGTCTGGGAGTACAAGCTGGTGATCCGCCGCGCAGACGGCTCCACCACCTGGGAGGAGCGAGCGAATCGCTACCTGTACGTGGACGACGACAACGAAGCGTTGGTCGTGAACGCCACCTGGAGTTCCTGAGTGGCCCAGGTCGAGCTGGTAAACCTCTGCAAGAGCTACGGCGACGTCCAAGTCGTCCGACAGGTCTCGCTGACCGTTGACGACGGTGAGTTCCTGGTGCTCGTGGGCCCCTCGGGCTGCGGCAAGAGTACGACCCTGCGGATGATCGCTGGTCTCGAGGACATCACCGAGGGCGAGCTTCGGATCGACGGCCAGCGGGTCAACGAGGTGTCCCCAAAAGACCGCGACATCGGCATGGTCTTCCAGTCCTACGCTCTCTATCCCCACATGACCGTCTTCGAGAATGTCGCCTTTGGACTGACGCTGCGTAAAGTTCCTGCCGAAGAGATCGAGGTGCGTGTCCGCGCGGTGGCCGAGGCCCTGGGCCTGCAAGACCTTCTGAACCGGAAGCCTGGCGAGCTGTCCGGTGGCCAGCGACAGCGAGTGGCCATGGGTCGGGCCATCGCGAGAGAGCCTCGGATCTTCTTGTTCGACGAGCCACTGTCCAACCTGGACGCCGCTCTCCGGGTCCAGATGCGCGGCGAGCTTTTGGCCCTGCACCAACGGGTGGGGACCACGATGGTCTACGTGACCCACGACCAGGTCGAGGCGATGACCCTCGCCACCCGCATCGCCATCCTGGACGGGGGGATCCTGCAGCAGATCGGAACGCCCCAGGAAGTCTACCGGCGACCCGCCAATCGCTTTGTCGCCGGCTTCATCGGCTCGCCAGCCATGAACTTCCTGGACGGTCGAGTCTCGGGTGCTGGAGACAGCCTCGTCTTCGAGGGAAGTCACGATCTTCAGGTACCCCTGGGCCATATGACGGAAACGAAAGCCGCACCGGGCCCTGCGTCCTTGGGCATCCGACCCCACGATCTGGTGCGGGGGGACGGCCCACTCGAGGGCCATGTGGAGGTCGTGGAGGCCCTCGGCTGGGAAGCCTTCGCCCATGTGCGCGTCAACGACCTCTTGCTCGTAGCCCGACTCGAAGGGGACGAGGCCGCTCGACTGACGCGAGGGGACCGGCTGCGATTGCGCTTCGATCCGGCCCGTGCCCACCTCTTCGACAGCGAGGGCCGGGCGGTCGTTGGCCAGGCGACCTCTCCCTAACCCAGCGCAATGAGCATCTCCAACGATGACACGGGGGCCGAGCCATGAGAGGCGAGGCCAACCAACGCTGGGAGAGGCCCTGGCGCCAACGGAGCTGGCCATGGCCTGTGACCGTGATGATGCTGGTCCTCTGGCTCGTCCCCCAGGGAGTTGCGGCGAACGAGGGGTCAGCGACAGGAACCCCAGATGCAGTCACGCTCTGGCACAGCTATCGCGGCGCTGAAGAACAAGCGCTGACGCAGGTCGTCGACGCCTTTGAGCGAGCACATCCCGAGCATCCCGTCGAGCTGCTCGCGGTGCCGTACGAGGTCATGGCCTCGAAGCTGACCACAACCATTCCCAGGGGCAATGGCCCCGACGTCTTCATCTTTGCCCACGAGCGCATCGGCGGCTGGGCACGCACCGGCTTGCTCGCACCCCTCGACGAAGCCGTGACCGCCCCGGAGCGGGCACGATTCCTGCCCGAGACCCTGCCCCCGCTCCGCTTCGAGGGCAGCCTGTACGGGCTCCCCCTGGCCTTCAAGAGCGTCGCCCTCTTCCGCAACGAGGCACTCGTCCCCGAGGCGCCCGCAACGACCGACGAACTGCTGGCGAAGGCCCGAGGGCTATCGGCCTCGGGACGCTTCGGACTGGCCTACCCAACGGACAGCTTCTACTTCCACGCTCCTTGGTTCTTCGGCTTTGGGGGTCGGCTGTTCGCGACACAAGACCCCGTGGACTTCACGGGTTCAGCCTTTGCGGCGTCGCTCGACTTTGTCGACCGCCTACAGCGAGACCAACTGGTACCGGAAGAGGCCACGACCGCGCTGGTCGCCCAGCTCTTCAACAAAGAACGGGTGGGCATGGTCATCAGCGGACCCTGGTTCGTGGGGGAAATAGACGACCACATCTCCTACACGGTGTCCCCGCTACCGGTCGTTACCGAGACCGGGCTTCCGGCCAGCCCCCTGCTCACCGATGAAGCGGTCTTCGTTTCCCGCGAAGCTCGGTCCCCAGAGACCGCACTGCTCCTCGCGAAGCACCTCGCGTCCGATGCCAGCGCACTCATTCGCGCGACGGTGGGCCGACAGGTCGTAGCCAACACCGCGACCTGGGAGGAGCCACACTTGGCCGAAGACCCCGTGCTGACGGCCTTCCGCCGCCAGCTGGCAACCGCCACCCCCATGGACAACAGGCCGGCCATGCGGGATGTATGGGAGCCGGCGCAGCTCGCCTTGAAGAAGGTGCTGCGAGGGTCCACGGAGGTCAGCGCCGCCGTCGGGGCCGCCGAGGCCCGATACCGGGCCATCACGCGACCTGTTCCCCCTCGTGCAAAGCCAGGCCCCTACCTCGCGCTCCTCGCACTCGCCGCCCTAGCGCTCTGCGGGCTGGCGCTGCGCTGGCTTGCGAGTGTGCGACGAGCCGGTCAGTTGCAGACGGCCGCGCGCGCCTGGGCCTGGGCAGGGCCGGCCTCCGTCGCGACCTCAGTGCTCGTCTTTCTCCCCTTCGTCGTGGGCCTGGGCATCGCCTTCTTTGCCCACCGCGAGGGCGAGTGGACCTTTGTGGGGCTAGCCAACTTCGGCGACATCCTGGCCTCGGCCCACCACCGTGTCCTGGAGCCCCTGAGCTTCTACTACGCGCTCGTTGTCACCCTGGCATGGACGGTACTCAACGTAGCGCTCCACCTGGGCATCGGGCTGGCTCTGGCGCTGTTGCTCAACCGACCGTCCATGCGCCTGCGGCCACTGTACAGGGTGCTGCTCATCCTCCCCTGGGCCGTCCCCAACTACATCACCGCGCTCATCTGGAAGGGTCTGTTTCATCGCCAGCTAGGCGCTGTGAACGGCGTGCTCGAGTGGCTCGGCCTCGAGGGAGTCGCCTGGTTCAGCTCGTTTGGAACAGCCTTCTTCGCCAACCTGTGCACCAACGTGTGGCTCGGCTTCCCCTTCATGATGGTGGTCTGCCTGGGCGCCCTGCAGTCCATCCCCTCAGAGCTCTACGAAGCGGCGGATGTGGATGGCGCCAGCTGGCTCTCAAAGCTGCGACACATCACGCTACCCCTGCTACGACCCGCACTGATCCCTGCGGTTTTGTTGGGCACGGTCTGGACCTTCAAC
>PBPL01000216.1 GCA_002724675.1 Deltaproteobacteria bacterium
GCTGCAGCCGTTGCGCGGGTGGCGGGCTGGAAACAATCGAGAAAACGGCCGTTCGATCCCTTGACGCGCCAGGCGCTCTACCTATAATCCGCGACGGTCAGGCCAGGCTGAGGATGAGTTCACAATCCGCACCGCGGCTGGGTTCGTAGCCCACGTCGTTTCGGAGCATCACTTCGTGATTCAGCGCGCCCCGGCCTCTCAACGCAAAGCTTACGTCCTTGACTCGAACGTGCTCCTGTACGACCCGGGAGCACTGTTTGCTTTCGAAGAACACGAGCTCGTGATCCCCATTGTGGTGATCGAAGAGATCGATCGGTTCAAGAAAGAGCTGACCGAGACTGGTCGCAACGCTCGTCAGTTCGCCCGCAACTTGGACAACATGCGTGTCGAGGCCGACGAAGACCTAGCCCATGGCGTCGCCATAGGGCCCAAAGGTTCCTTGCGGATCGACCTCTGCGAGGAGTCGCCGGTCGATTGGACCTGGGCAGACGCCAAGCATCATGCGGATAACCAGATCCTGGCTGTTGCCAGGACCCTCAACAACAAGGCTGATGAACCCGGCCAGGTCATTTTGGTGACCAAAGATACGAACATGCGTATCAAGGCCAATGCCCTTGGCATCCGTTCCGAGGACTATGCCCATGGAAAGGTGCAGGTCGAGGAGCTGTATGGAGGGCAAGAAGAGCTGACTGTCGATTCCGAGATCATCGACACGCTCTACAAAGGAGGGACTGCGAAGGTCCAGACGGATGGCCTCGCGGCCAATGAGTGTCTTCTTCTTCGCAATCGGGAGCGCCCCACCCAGACAGCTCTGGCCAGGGTGGGTTCCGAGTCGGGGGTCATTCGGACGGTGCGTCGCTTCAAGGAAGGTGTCTGGGGCATCTTCCCCCGGAACAAAGAGCAGTGCTTCGCATTCGACCTCTTGTTGGACGAGGACCTGAAGCTGGTGACGTTGGTTGGGAAGGCTGGTACCGGCAAGACGCTGCTGGCTATTGCTGCCGGTCTCCAACAGTCAGCGGATGATCGGCTGTACCACCGCCTGCTCGTGTCCCGGCCCATCTTCCCGCTGGGCAAGGACGTCGGTTATCTGCCGGGCGACATCGAAGAGAAGCTGAATCCCTGGATGAAGCCTGTGTACGACAATGTGGAGTTCATCCTGGATTCGCGCAACGCGGGACGTCCCGGCAAGAGCCGGGGCTATACGGAGTTGATTGAGCAGGGGCTCCTGGAGATTGAGCCGCTCACCTATATTCGAGGGCGGTCTATTCCCCACCAGTACCTGATCATCGATGAAGCCCAGAACCTGACACCCCATGAGATCAAGACGATCATCACGCGGGCCGGAGACGGGACCAAGATTGTCGTGACAGGTGACCCGTACCAGATTGACAACCCCTACGTGGACTCGACCTCCAATGGGCTCGTCTATGTGGTGGAGAAATTCCGTGAGTCTTCGATCTCCGGTCACATTACGCTGACCAAGGGCGAGCGATCGGATCTCGCTGAGTTGGCTGCAAACCTTCTGTAGGTGATTCTCCGACTCTCTTCGGGGGGTCGGGTCTTGCCGGTCGGCTGACAGATCGTGGCTTCGCGTTCCGGTAAGAAGGGCTCAAGTGCTGGGAAGCGCCGTAGACACGCTCGCTCGGGAGCTTCCTCTTCCCCCTCGGCGAGTCGAGACGACGCAAGGCGGTCTCGGACTGGGGGCCGACCTCCAGCGGGTCCAGATCGGCCGTCGCACCCGGACCAGCTGGAGGGCAGGAACCTAGTCCTCTCAGCCCTACAGTCTTCTGGTCGTGTTCGGGTGATTTGGGTGGATGAGGGGGCTCGGCACAACACGAAGTTGGAGGCCATTCGCCAACTTGCCGAGGAGCGGGGTTGCAGCTGGGTGGAGGTGCCTCGTGAGGCCCTGGACCATGTCTCCAAGGCGGATGTGCACAACGGCATGATTGGCTTCGCAGAGCCACTGCCTTCTCGCAGCCTGAAGGGGGTCTTGGATAGTCTGGAGAAACGGGGAGAGTTGCCGTTCATCCTGGTGCTGGATCAGGTTCAATACGAGCAGAATCTTGGCGCTATCTTGCGGACGTCGGCCTGCGCAGGTGTCCACGCGGTGGTGATTCCACCGCGTCGGGGAGCGAGCCTGACCCCCACGGTGCAGCGGGTGGCCATGGGAGGCGCAGAGCAGGTGCCCGTGGTTCGGGAGAGCCCCCTCAGCGCACTGGCCTCCCTCCGGCGTCGGGGCCTGCGCATTGTCGGTGCAGAGGCCGGGTCTGATGTGGCTTATGACCGCGAGGATCTCAGGGGCGCGCTGGCGCTCGTGCTGGGAGGCGAAGACCGTGGCCTCGGCCCCAAGGTGAGAGAACGCTGTGATGCGGTCGTGTCGATTCCCATGATCGGGGACGAGGTCGTAGGGAGCCTGAACGTGTCTGTGGCTACGGGCGTTCTGTTGTTTGAGAGGGTCCGGCAGCTGCGCGCGGACTGAAGCTCTGCAGAGTGAAGCGACCCTTCGATGAGACTGGTAGCATACTTCGGCCTCGACTGGCTCCGCACTCTGGGGACATGACATGACCAAGACACACCTCGCCCTCGTCGTGAGTCCAGACCCCGGACTCGTGAACCAAGTTCGGGGGGCTGTGGGTGGTGCTGGCATGCAGGTAGAGACTGTGCCTACAGCCGAGCACGCGCTCGAATGGCTGGCGGAGGCGAGCCCTCCACTCGTTGTGGCCGAGGTCGACCTTCCGGGATTCACCGGGTACGAGTTGTGTCGCCAGTTGAAGGATGGAGATCTCGCGAACACTCCGTTCTTGCTCGTTCATCGAGATGGGGACGTGCGGGCTGAAGAGGAGTGCGCAGCTGCCGGTGCCGAGGCGAGCATTGGTCGGCCGTTCCAGTCGCAGCAGCTCGAAGACATCGTTCGGGAGCTTGTTCCAGAGCCGCCAGAACCCTCTCTGGATGCTCCTGATCCCGAGGGGCCCTCTCAGTCGGTGGAAGTGTCCATTGACGATGGGTCTCTGGACTCGGCTACGGGGAGCATCGATGGATCCATCAGCGCACTAGGGAGCCTCGACTCGGACAGCATTCGGTCTGTAGATACGGCGGAGCTGGCGATGTACCGCCGCCAAGAGGGTGGCGAGGCTCAGGTGCTGGGTCCAGCGACTGGCCGCCGTCAGCCTGCCAATTCATTTCTGCCACCGACGGACTCCATGTCGGACGGAGACCATGACGTGGTTCACGAAGCGGTTGCCCCAAGAGGGGAAGAGGTGGTGTCCATCGAGCAGCGTATTCAGAGCGCAGTGGCGGAGGCGGTCCGAGAGGCGCTCTCAGCAGCTGTGCCTGAGATCGCTCGGGAGGCTGCGCGCATCCTCCGCGAGGACGAAGAGGGCTAAGGCTCTTGGCTCCCAGTTCGGTGTCGGACGCGCTTCCTGGGCTCCGTGAAGTCGTCGCGCGCGCGCTCGATGAGGACGGTGCTCAGGATGATGTCACTACCCGAACTGTAGTGCCCGGGGATGCGTGGGGGACGGGCCAGATCCTCGCGCGAGAACCCCTCGTCGTGTGTGGACTCCCGGTCATGGCCGAGGTCTTTCGACAGGTCGATGAGGCCATCGTGTTCGAGCCCCTGTGCGAGGAGGGTGCGGCTTGCCGAGGCGAGAATCAGCCTGTGGCTCGCCTGGAGGGGCCGCTGCGGGGGATCCTGGCCGGCGAGCGGGTGGCCCTCAACTTCGCCCAGAGGCTCTCGGGGATTGCCAGCTGGACCCAGCGGTTCGTGAACCAGATGACTCAGGGCTCGGCCCCCGACCTCCAGGGACCGTCAGCCGCTCGACTCGTGGACACCAGGAAGACCACCCCCGGGCTTCGTGCTCTCGAGAAGTACGCGGTTCGGATGGGAGGTGGAGCCAATCATCGCTTTGGGTTGTCCGATGGTGTGCTCATCAAGGACAACCACATTCTGGCCGCCGGCGGTGTGGCCGAGGCAGTGCGCCGTGCCAAGGCCGGCAGCCATCACCTGATGCGCATCGAAGTCGAGGTCGAGAGTCTGGAGGATGCGCTAGCCGCTGTGGCGGTGGGGGTGGATGCACTTCTCTTGGACAATTTTTCGGTCCCCCAGCTTCGCGAGGCAGTGGGCGTGCTGCGAGCAACAAAGCAGGACCTGGTTCTTGAAGCCAGTGGCGGCGTCAGCCTCGCTACAGTGGCCCAGGTGGCCGGCACTGGGGTGGACCTTGTGTCGTGTGGCGCGCTGACCCATCAAGCTCGCTCGGTGGACCTGAGCTTGGAGCTCGATCCCAAGTGATCACCATCCCGCCTCACCTCGACCTCCGGCTGCTTCACTTGGAAGAGACCACATCCACCAATAGCGTGGCGGTCAATGCGGCGGAGGCTGGCGAGGCGGAAGGGCTGGTGGTGCTCGCTGACCTCCAGAGTCAAGGTCGGGGTCGCCAGGGACGTGCATGGGTAGCCCCACCGGGGACGGGGCTCTGCTTTAGCCTCCTACGCCGACCCGAGGTTGCTCCCATGGTGCGGCCCTATTGGACGGTCCTGGCTGGTGTGGCGGCCCATGCAGCCCTGCGAGACGATGTGGAGGGCGTCTGGCTCAAGTGGCCCAACGACTTGATGGTGGGCTCCCGGAAGCTGGGCGGCATCTTGTGCGAGGTCGCCGAATCGGGTGCCGCGGGAGCGCCCCCTGCCATCGTGGTGGGCATTGGGCTCAACCTCCGGCCTCCGGAGACAGGCTGGCCGGAGGATCTGGTGAGCCGGGCCACCTCGATTCTCGAGCAGGCGCCTGAATCGAGCCTCCCTAGGGGACTCCTCCTCGTGCGGGTGCTGGAGTCCTTCCTAGCTCGAGAGGCTCAGTTGGTAGCCCGGGGTCCTGCGGATCTCCTTGCCGAGTTTCGGGTATGTATGGGCCCACTGGTGGGCAGGATGGTCCAAGTGGAGAAGGGGAGCCAGGTGGTTCGCGCCGAGGTGCTCGGTGTTGCGGACAGCGGAGCCCTGGAAGTGGTAGATGAGGCCGGTGACGTGCACCGCCTTCTTGCGGGTGACGTGCACTTGGGAGTCGTCTGATGCTGCTCGTAATCGACGTGGGCAACACCAACATTGTCGTGGGGGTCTTCCAGGGCGAGTCGCTGGCACACCGCTTCCGGGTCCAGACGATACCCGGCCGCACTGCGGACGAGTTCGGAGTGCTGCTCGCGGATCTCTTCCACCACCGGGGTGTTGCCCCCCAGATCAGGGGCGCGATCATCTCCTGCGTCGTCCCGGATCAACTTCACGCTCTGCAGCAAACCTGTCGACACTACTTCGACATCGATCCGTTGATTGTGGGGCCCGGGATACGAACGGGCCTGCCCATTCTTGCGGAGAATCCGCGTGAGGTCGGGGCGGATCGTATCGTGAATTCAGTCGCAGCTTACGACCTCGTTGGCGGCGGCTGTGTCGTCGTCGACTTCGGGACTGCCACGACCTTTGATTGTGTCTCTCCCAAAGGAGAATACCTGGGTGGCGCGATCGCCCCGGGCTTCCAGATCTCCGCGGAAGCTCTCTTCCGGCGGACGAGCAAGTTGCCGCAGGTCGAGGTGCACCGACCCCAGAAGGTCATCGGCCGCAACACGATTCACTCCATGCAGTCAGGCCTGTACTACGGGTATGTGGGTCTCGTGGATGGTCTGGTGGGGCGAATCATGGAGGAGATGGGCGAGGACCTTCGTGTTCTAGCCACAGGTGGTCTCGCTGCAGTCCTTTCCGAGGCGAGCCACACCATCGACGAGGTTGCCGAGGACTTGACCCTCCACGGCTTGCGAATCCTCAACGAGCGCAACACATAGCCGACGAGCACCCAGAGCGACGTCTCGCTGGCGCGCTGACCGAGGCCCTGGCGGTCGCGTGCTAGGCTGAGTACGTGGAAGAAACTACCTTCGAGGAAGCGTGCGAACGGCTTGAGATTCCAGCTGATCTGCGAAAGCACGTGGCGGCCGATGCCCCAGTGCGCGGGAAGATGGCTGTCGCCCGCGGGATGTTGCCGGCCGAGCCTCGCGTCCTCCTAGGCATGATGTACCTGTTGCTGGGCGACTCAGATGCAGGCGTCCGAGAGGCTGCCGAGTCGGGCATCCTAGAGATCCCCGAGAATCGACTCCTGGGGATGATCGATCGTAAGACGCACCCCAAGATCTTGGAGTTTCTGACCTACCGTCGGCCCGAAGATACCGGTCTGCGCGAGCGGATGGTGTTGCTGCCCCAGATCAACACCAAGAGCATTTGTCTCTTGGCCGAGACGGGTACCGGCCGGATCCCCGAGATCATAGCCAACAATCAGGAGCGGCTACTGGTCACCCCTCAGCTGGTCCGGTTCCTCGCGAAGAATCCCGAGGTTCCGCAGGCGATCATCGACCGAACGATCACCTTCCTGCGTCTCTATGGTGTGGAGATCGACGAGGAGGACGTTCAGCGTACCGACGATGCCGATGCACCCGCTGAGGCGCCGACTCCGACCCAGGCGGCTGAACCTGCCCAAGAGGCGGCTGGCGAACCATCGAGTCCTCCTCCGGAAGCCAGCGAAACCCCTGAGCCGAGTCAAGCTCCTGAGCCAGTTGCGCCACCGGCTGCTCCACTTGCCGCGTCCGACCGGGTGGCAGGAGAGGACCCTGGTTCCTCTGTCGGGCCAGAGCCCCACGCGCCTGGCCTCGCTGCGCAGCCCCTGTTGCGCCCTCTGGCTCCCGGCCGGCTCCCGAAGGGCTTCGTTCCGGGTGAGGTCTTTGTGCCCGAGGTGCCTACTGAGCCCTACGTGCCACCTGAGGGGCTGATGAATCCACTGGCTGCCTTACTCGAAGACTGGGGGATTCCCCGGAACCCGCAGTTCGTTGTGCCGCCCGTCGGGGGCTGGGCCGCTGATACGGCGGGAGCGCCCATCATGGAGCCGGTGGAGAGTGTGGGGTCGACCAGTCCGGGGAGGGTGTACGCAGAGGATGCGGTCGAGCTTGGCGTGAACAATGGGATCGACACCAATGAGAGCATCGACCTCAGCGGATCCACCTCGATTGCCAACTCAGACTTTGCGTTCAACCTGAACGAGGAGGCCGGCGAATTCGACGACGGATTCGTTGATGAGGACAGCGAGCCTGAAGACGAAGAGAAGCAGAGCTTCAACAAGCAGATTCAGAACATGTCGGTGGGGGACAAGATCAAGCTCTGCTATCGCGCCAACAAGTCGGCGCGGGAGCTGCTTGTGCGCGACTCCAACAAGATCGTCGCCTGCGCAGTGGTCAACTCCGGGCGAATCACGGACAACGAAGTGATGACCATCGCCACCAACCGGTCAATCCACGAAGAAGTGATTCGGGCCCTCACATCGAACCGGGAGTACCTTCGCAAGTACCCGGTCAAGGCTGCGCTGGCGGCCAACCCCAAGACGCCGATCCCGACGGCCATCACGCTGCTCAACTCACTCCACGTCAAGGACCTGAAGAAGATCGCCAACAACCGCAACGTGAGCTCGGCCGTGTTCTCGGCGGCGATGAAGCTCTACAAGCGGCGCAAGTCGGGGCAAGGTTAGCCGACCAGTTTGCTCACGCTCGGCTTCTTTCGAGCTTCGGTGTCGCTGGCCCACCAAGCTCCCCGGGGAGGGGTGCGTTGTGATTGGTCTGCTGTGGGATGGGTCCTTAGAAAGGAAGCGGCTCGCAGGCGAGGTCCAGCGACTGGGCGACGGCTTCGTAGGTGACCGCACCGCGGTAGACATTGACACCCGGACGAAGGCCAGGGGTCGACTGGACAGCTTCTTCAACGCCCAGGTCGGCGAGGCGCAGCGCAAACGGCAAGGTGGCGTTGGTCAGCGCAAACGTGCTGGTTCGGGCCACGGCTCCGGGCATGTTGGCGACGCCGTAGTGGACAATGCCATCGATGACAAAGGTGGGATCCGCGTGGGTCGTTGGGTGAGTGCTCTCCACACAGCCCCCTTGGTCCACCGCTACGTCCACGATGACAGACCCCTCCTTCATCAGATGCAGCATGTCCCGCGTAACTAGGTGTGGAGCCCGGGCCCCTGGGATTAGGACGGCTCCCACGAGCAGGTCAGCTCTTCCCAGCGCCTTCTCGATGTTGAGCTTGTTGCTCATCAGTGTCTTGACTCGGCTGCCCCAGATGTCATCGCAATAGCGAAGTTTGTCCAGGTCGATGTCCAGGATCCAGACCTCGGCTCCCAGTCCCACAGCCATCTGCGCTGCGTTGCGACCCACGATGCCCGCTCCAAGGATCACGATGACGCCGGGCTCGACCCCTGGCACGCCACCCAAGAGCACACCGCGCCCACCATGCGGTCGCTCGAGACAGTTGGCCCCCGCCTGAACGGACATGCGGCCGGCAACCTCGGACATGGGGATCAACAACGGGAGGCTGCCAGCTCGGCCCTCGATAGTCTCGTAGGCGATGCCTATCACTTCACGATCGAGAAGTTCTCGGGTGAGCTCCGGCGCTGGCGCCAGGTGTAGGTAGGTGTAGAGGACCTGCCCTGGCTTCATGTGCGAGAACTCATTGCCCCGCTCATTGGATACGGGCTCCTTGACCTTGATGATCATCTCGGACTCGCCCCAGAGAGTGGCCGCATCAGGAGCGAGCTCTGCGCCCTGCGCTACGAACTCTTGGTCAGGCAGGCCTGCTCCCAGGCCAGCTCCTTGTTGGATGAGGACGCGATGACCTCGCTCGGTGAGCGCCTTGACTCCGGACGGAACGAGTCCGACACGGTACTCCTGCGCCTTGATCTCTGTGGGTACGCCAATGATCATCTCTAGCTCCTGTGAGGACTCTAAACGGGTCTCTTTGGGGTAGATTCAGCGCATGCATGTGGACGCTGGTTCGCCCTCGGGGGCGCGTGATTGTATGCGACGGATGTGGTCAGTGGTCAACCCCGGTTCTCGTCGATATTTGGTCATCGGCCTCTGCAGGGGCAAGGAGACCCTTCAACCGGCCCCCGCTTTACTCCATTCTCTACTGCTCTGCTCGTGTGTCTTCCTAGGCGCTGCGCTAGCCAGTCCCGCACTGGGAGCGGGGAGTGCGGTGTCTGCTTCCGAGGTCGAGGCCTCGGTCCGCAAGCTCGCTGTCCGGCGGCTCAACGGCGCAGCGCAGCGTGACCGAGAGCTTCGGGAAGTGGCCTCCTGGGTTGCCAGCCAGGCTCTCGTCGGGGGCTCTGATCGGGCCACCGTTCGGGACCGGCTCTGGAGGCAGGGAGTGCGGGACTTCGAGTTTCAGCCCGTCACAGTAGTGGGTTCCGGCGACTCTCTCGTGGCCGCGATCACTCCCTTGCTGGCGGATTCGGCAGTGGACTGGAAGCGCTACAACCGGTTCGCGGTCGCGGTCGCTACGGCGGGCAGCCGCTGGTCAGTGTCCCTCGTGGCTACTCGGCGTGTTGGTGTCCTACGTCCTACCTCAGATGGTGAACAGTTGGTCCTGCGGTTGCCGGAAGGCTACAGCCGTCCGCGGGTGTACGCGACGCTGCCGTCCGGTGATGTGGTGGAGCGTCCCGCCCACTTGCGGGGACCTGGTGCCTGGACGCTGGAAGCCGGTGCCGACCCCATCGCAGGGACCTCGTTGCTGGAGCTGTTGGCGGACGGCTCCAGAGGACCCGAGGTGTTGGCCATCTGGCAGAGTCTGGGCGGGCAACTCAAGCAGGTCTCTGGGGCGCCCACTCCTCGCCTAGGCACCTCTCCGGCTGGCTCATCGTCCTTGGACGCTTCAGTGGCGGACGAGGAGCGTCGGACGCCCCGGGAGGGGCGGCCCCTGGCGGCCAACCCCTATCGCCAGCCCAGCTCGTCGGCTGGCCTCTCAACGGCTCAGACTGGCGAGACGGACCAGGGCGATGTCCGCAGGATTCAGGCTCTGGCTGACGGAGCAGCCTGGGTGGTCGGGGCAGCGCCTGGACCCCTTCGGAGCCCTCAACCCGAGGATGCTGCGGCCGCTGAGGAGCACCTCTGGCGATTGGTGCAGGCCACCCGAAAGAGCCGTGGCCTCTTGCCACTCCGCAAAGTAGCGGAGTTGGTGCGCGCAGCACGGAGGCACGCTGGCGACATCAGCCGCGGTGAGCCGTTCGGGCACGTTACGTCGTCGGGTACGGCGATGGAGCGTCTTCACCGAGAGGGGGTGACCGTCCTCAGGGCCCAGGAGAATGTGGCCATTGCCGCCGATGTGGCGCAGGTCCATGCGGCGTTGATGGCCAGCCCGGCGCATCGGGCCAACATCCTCGACCCCGACGTGAGCTCCGGAGGCTTTGGTGTTGTGCTCCGAAGAGATGCGAGTGGTCGTTGGTCAGCGGTTGCCTCCGAGCTGTTTGCTGTCGTGTTAGCGGATGGGGATGGGGACCAGTGGGCAGGCATGGTGCTCAATCGAATCAACGATCGCAGACGCTCCGAAGGCCTCGGTCCTCTCCGGCGCAGGGGACGGCTCGATGAGGTGGCTCGGGAGGCGTTGGCGATGCTCATCGAGGTCGGTTCCACGGAGTTTGCCCCCGACCAGCGTCGGGCCATCGCCGAGAAGGCCCGCTTTCATTTTCTAAACGTGCATCGGGTGGGGGTGGATTTGTTGATCACAACGGATCCCACCGCCGTAGACCAGGTGGCCCACTCAATCGATCCTGGCTACCGGGAAATTGGGGTCGGTATTGTGCGACTTCAGCAGCCCCTTCGCGATCATGCAGCCGGAGCCCTGATCATCACGCTTGTGTTTGCGGAACGGTGACTGGTCTTCCGTGAGGGCTGCAGGCCGGCGGATCGGAGGGTCGGTGCGGAGCCGCTTCCAGGGGTGGCGCTGTGCTAGTCTCCAACGACGGCGAAAGGACGTTCCCAACGCCCAGGAGGCTTCTCCTTATCGCTACGCCCTCTACGGACGCCCCTCACCTGCCGGCCGAGTCGACCCAAATCCAGGTTGAAGACAACCACCAGGTCCGAGAACTCAGCGGTGATGGTCGCCGCAACCTGAAGAGTATTGAGCGGGCGATGCAGGTCCGCGTCGCTGTTCGGGGGAACCTGATCACTCTCCAGGGGGAGGCGGACCGCCGGTCCCTGGCCGAGCGCCTCATCCGGCAACTCCTGGACCTGATCGCTCGGGGCCAGAGCTTGAGTCGGGCAGAGGTGGCTCATGCTGCCGAAATGGTCGCAAAGGGAGACAGTCGGGATGTCCGGGAGTTCCTTCTGGACACCGTCCTCGTCTCCGTGCGTCGTAGACCAATCACACCTCGGTCTCCAAACCAGAAGGCCTATGTGGACGCGATCCGCAACCACGACGTCGTCTTTGGGATCGGGCCGGCAGGGACCGGCAAGACCTACATGGCCGTGGCCATGGCCGTGGCTGCCTTACAGGCGGGCGAAGTGCGCCGAATCATCCTCACCCGTCCGGCCGTGGAAGCAGGGGAGAAGCTCGGGTATCTCCCCGGCGATCTTGCAGAGAAGGTCAACCCGTACCTCCGGCCGCTCTATGACGCACTGCATGACATGATCGAGCCGTCGAAGTGCCTGCGCATGATGGACCAGGGGGTCATTGAGGTGGCGCCCCTCGCCTTCATGCGAGGGCGGACCTTGAGCAACGCATTCATCATCTTGGACGAGGCTCAGAATACGACTCCCCAGCAGATGAAGATGTTTCTGACTCGACTGGGAGTAGACAGTCGGGTGGTGGTGACCGGAGATGTCACTCAGATTGACCTCCCTGAGCGAGCGGTCTCTGGGCTGCTGGAGGTGAGAGGGATTCTGTCAGGCGTTCCTGACGTGCCATTCATTCAGTTCAGCCACCAGGATGTTGTTCGACATCCACTGGTGCGACGGATCATCGAGGCCTACGAGCGCGCGGAGCGTTCGGCCGACCCAGCTCGGTGGAAGGCGCAAGGTCGCCGACAACTGGGCGGTAAGTCGGGCGATGAGGGCGAGCCTCCGGTGGAGGCCAAGGACGATGCGGTTCCGTAGGAGGAACGACCGACGGCCGCCTGGCCCCATGGGTGGCGAAGAGGCTCCCCGCTGGTTTAGTTGGCAGCGCCAAGGACACCGGGTTCTGCGGGTTGGCCTAGCTCTTCTCACGAGTGTTCTTCTTGCTGCGCTCATCGTGGACTGGAGCCCCCTAGATGGTGTGAGGGGGCTCGAGGTAGGCGACATTCTCAAGACAACTGTGCGCGCACGAAACCCGCTCGAGGTGGTGGATGAATCCCTGACGTCCGAGCGACGACGATTGGCTGCCGAGCGAACCGCCAATGTCTTCAACTACGACGTGTTGCTGGCCCGCAATGTTCAACGGCGAATTGATCAGGCCTTTGAGGAGATGCGGGCGTTTCTCGCGGCTGAGAAAAGCATGATTCAGGGCAGCGATGAGCCTGGGGATCCGCTGCCCTCGGACCCAGTGCGCCTAGAGCGGCAGGTCGAGCGGTTTGCGACCACCCTGGCCGTTGAACTTCGAGACACTGATGTAGCGACTCTCCAGTTCGCTGGATTCAGCGAATCCACTCAGCGGGACGTGAAGGAACTCGTTCGAGTGGCCATGGGTTCATACATCCTCCTGGACCGAGACCACCTGCCCACTCAGGGCCCCATCACTGTGGTGCGCCAGGAGGGTGTCGCTCGCGAGGAGATTCGACTGGACCAATTGGACTCCGTTCGGGACCTGCAGCAGGCGCGACGGCTGATTGCTCGGACCGCCTCCGATGACTTTCGAGACCGACCGGCCCACGTTCTAGAGACCATCACCCACCTGGCGGGAGAGCTCTGCGCCCCGAACCTGCACTTCGAGGCATCGGAAACCGCAGTCAGAAAGGAGCAGGCGGCAGCCGCTGTTCCTGTCGTCACCAGGAGCTATCAGCAAGGCCAGGTGATCCGAAGGTCTGGCGATGAGGTGGACTCTTGGTCGCTGAACGTGATTCAGCAGATGAATGCGGAGGCTCGAGCCTACAGCCCAACGCGGCACCTGTTGGCGCTCACGATGCTGTTTCTGGTCTTTTCGGTCCTGCTCGCGGGCTTTGCAGAGCGGTTCATCAGCAAGTTCTGCTCGCGCATCCGCGATCTGATCGCGATGGCGATCTTGGTTGTCCTAGTCGCCGCCGGTGCCGCCATCCTCCAGCGGGTCGGTGTCGGCCTGTCCGGCGACCCGGGAAGTATTCCCCTGACGGCGTATGGCTTCGCTGTGCCCGTAGCTGTGGGTGGAATCATGCTTCGAACGCTCATGAACTCGGAGACGGCCATTGTCTGGTCGATCTATGCGGCGCTTGTGTGCACGGTCATCATGGGCGGTGGTGTTTGGCTCGCTGTGTTCTATATGGTGTCGTGTCTGGTGGCTTCGGGTGGGGTGGGGCGGTCGTCAGAGCGGGGACGGATTGTGCGTGCTGGCGTTGTGGCCAGTCTTGCCAATGTGGCTGTGGTGATTGCCACTGAGGCCGTCCAGTACACGGGCATCGCTGCCGAACCTTGGGTGAGCGGCGGAGGGCTCGCGGGCACGTCGATGCACGTGCTCTTTGCTCTGTGTGGTGGGCTCGCTTCAGGCGTCCTTGCGGTGGGGTTGGTTCCGGCCTTCGAAGCCATGGGCTTTGTCACCGACAGCAGGCTGCTGGAGCTGAGCAATCTCAACCATCCGTTGCTGCGGGACATGATCGTGAAGGCCCCCGGCACCTACCACCACTCGATCGTGGTGGGTTCGTTAGCCGAGGCAGCGGCTGAGTCTATTCACGCCAACAGTCTGCTGGTTCGTGTGGGCGCATACTTTCATGACATCGGCAAGATGCTGAAGCCCCAGTACTACATTGAAAATCAGAGGGACGATGACAACCCGCACGATCGCCTGACGCCGTCGATGTCCGTGCTCATCATTACCAACCACGTCAAGGATGGAATCGAGCTGGGCCGGCGCTATGGCCTGCCGCAGTCCATCATCGACATGATCCCTCAGCATCACGGCACCTCACGGGTCGAGTATTTCTACAACAAGGCCAAGGGTCAGGAAGACCCTGGCAAGGGCGAGATCGGCGAGTCCGACTTCCGGTACCCTGGCCCCAAGCCGCAGACGCGGGAAGCCGCCATCATGATGCTGGCCGATGGGGTAGAGGCCGCCACGCGCTCCCTCTCCAACCACAGCCCTGGCAGCATTCGCTCCCAGGTCGAGCGCATCGTCAACCAGGTGGTTCGCGACGGCCAGCTGGAGGAGTGTCCGCTCACCCTCAAGGACCTGCACTCGGTCTCGGAGACCTTTATTCAGGTCTTGCTAGGCATTCATCACCATCGGATCGAGTACCCGGGACCGCCGGTGCCGGGGGAGGGGCGAAGCCGCGGTCTTCCGGCGAGCTCCATCAAGCTCGAGATTCCCTCCCACACGCCGAACCCCTCCGGCATCCATCCGCTGGAGATTGCTGCGGCTGAACAATCGGGCACCGAGATCATGCCGCCGTCACGCTCGCCGGAGCCCCAGAGCGAGCCCGAGCAAGGCTCCGATGATTTCCCGGAGGCCGAGGAAGGGGGTGACGCGAGCGAGGGAGATGGCTCAGAGGAAGTCGCAGCGGAACAGGTGAGTGACCCCAACAACGAGGCTGGCGGTGGCCGAGATTGAGCCCGTTGTCGACGTCGCTGGTGATGCGGTGTGCGGCGCGCAAGGACTGGCCCATGTGATGGAGCAGTCCGGTGTCCGACTGTTGCGGTTCTTGGGGGGCGAGGGGGCCTTGCTGGACCTTCGGTCAGAAGGCTTGGCGAAGAGGCCTCAAGGTCAACCGCTCGAGCTGTCCGTGGTGTTGACTGATGACGAAGGGATCCGAGCGCTGAACCTCAAGTGGCGGCAGATCGACTCAGCCACCGATGTGCTGTCTTTCCCACTCGAGTCTGGCCCGTTCCTGGGGGATGTGGTCATCTCAGTGGAGACGGCCCGCGGTCGCGTAAATGAGAGTTGGGACGTAGAGGATGAGTTGATCTTTCTTCTCATCCACGGGCTGCTGCATTTGCTCGGACACGACCACGAAGTCGATCAAGAACGGATCGTTATGGAGGCTGGGGAGCAGAGCATGTGGACTGCTCTGGGCAGGACCGGTACTTTACGGACGCCCGGCGTGGGCGCGTCCTGAGGTCTTGATCTCCGAGCGGGAAGGAAGCAGAAGATGCTGGATGAACTGGCTGGTGTGTTGGCGGAGCTCGATGAGCGTGTAGACCGACTTCGGGGGCATCTTTGACGTCGACGGCAAACAACGCCGTGTCGAGGAGCTGACCGAACAGGCCAACGACCCCGACTTGTGGTCCAACGCCGACTTGGCAAAGCGGGTCCTGCGGGACAAGTCGCGCCTCGAGAAGGCGGTGAGCATGTGGACGGATCTGCGCGGCCGCTTGGATGACGCCTTGGTCGCGCTGGAGCTGGCCGCTGACGACGAAGACATGGCCCATGAGGCGAACTCGGCAGTCTCGGGCATTACGCGGGAAGTGGAGCGAGTGGAGCTTCAGACGCTCTTGGGTGGGGACGACGATCCCGCCTCTGCGATTCTCGAGATCAATGCAGGAGCGGGCGGAACCGACGCACAGGATTGGGCCGAGATGCTTCTCCGCATGTACAGCCGTTGGGCAGAGACCCAGGGGATGAAGGTGAAGCTCCTCGACCGCCTTCCAGGAGAAGAAGCCGGCATCAAGTCTGCGACGCTTGCGGTCATCGGCGAGTATGCCTACGGCTACCTGCGCTCCGAGCACGGCGTTCACCGGTTGGTGCGCATCAGCCCGTTCGATGCCAATGCCCGACGACAGACGGCGTTTTCGGCGGTCGCTGTCTATCCGGACATCGATGAAGACGTGGATGTGGAGATCCTGGAGAAGGACTTGCGCATCGACACATACCGTGCGTCCGGCGCCGGAGGGCAGCACGTCAACACGACCGACTCTGCCGTTCGCATCACACACGAGCCCACGGGCATCGTGGTGCAGTGTCAGAACGAGCGGAGCCAGCACAAGAACAAGGCATCAGCCATGAAGGTGTTGCGGGCCCGTCTCCATGATTATTACGTCCAGGCGGCTCAGGCGGAGGCGGAGGCCAAGATGGCTCCCAAACAGAAGATCGAGTGGGGCAGCCAGATTCGATCGTACGTGCTTGCGCCGTATCGAATGGTCAAGGACCTACGCACGCAGCACGAGACGGGAAATGTAGACGCCGTGCTCGACGGCGACCTGAATAGCTTCATGGAAGCCTGGCTGTCGCAGCAGGCGGAAGAGGGCGCCACGGCAGAGGAGGCGTGACCCGATCCTGAGCCAGTGCGCTCAGGGGAGAGCTACGTCCGGTCGGGGCAGGTCGTTGAGAAGCGTCTCCAGTTGGCGGGTCAGCTTCTTGTCGTCATAGAGCGCGTCGAGCACCTCGTCCGTTCGGTCTGTACCCTCGCAGCCGCCCCAGCCGGTGGGGTTGATGCAGAGTGCTACGTCGCTCCAGCCAGCCTTCTTGCCCTTCTTTCGAGCCCGGTCCAAGGTGCTCCAGAGGACGACCCCGAGCGCCGCCTGCTGAGCGGCTGAGTAGTCTCGAATGCGCTTTGCCCGTGTTCGGATCGCCTGCTTGAGTTCTGCAGCTTGGTCCTTGTCCTCCGGTGCTGCTCGGAGCGCGGACCACAGTGTGTCGCGGCCCGCTTGTGCTCTCTCGCCGATCGTCTCCAGGATCTGTACAGCCTCAGGGATACCGCGTGCTAGCTGTGCTGGACTGAGCCATTGCCCTACAGCTGCCTTGTCCTTGAGGCCGAGAGGGGAGGGAGAGTCGTTGTAGGTAGTTACCGCTGGCCACTGGGCAGAGTTGATGCCATCCAGATCCTGTCGAAGTTGGGAGTCCTTGTCCCACAGGGCAGCGATGCTTTGGCTCTGGTCGATGCCTGGGCAGGTGGAGGCCGAGCCGCCCAGTGCGCCCATTGGGCCGATGCTGCTGCTGGACTCGACACATGGCTCGAGGTCTAAGTCGCTGGCGCTCGCCAGAGTCTCAAGCGCGCGCTGTAGAGCCTGCTCGAACGCTCTTGTGGACTGGTCCTGAACGGAATAGCTCAGCTCCTGAACAGCCTCGAACTCCGGACCGAAACGAGTGGACCGTTCATCTAGGCGTGCCGACCAGAGGTCGTGGTGGGCCTGGTCCACGTGGCCGGCCGTCAAGGCTAGGTTGAGGTCGAGGTCAGCGAGCAGACCATCCACCCGTCGTACCCGGTCGTCGATGGGACCATAGACTTGCTGGAGGTTGTTGGCGAAGCCCCGAAAGACTGCCGAAGATGAAGCGACCTCGTCGCGGTTGTAGTGTCCGCTTGCGCTCCCGGCGGCCAGGGCGGAACTGAGGGGCAAGAGGGCGGCGGACAGTGCAGCAATGAGCACGTGCTGTAGGTGGTGAGTATGGCGCATGGAGGGGATGCTACCAGCCGCCCGCTGTCCGCACTGGCTCCTGCGCGGGAAGGCGAGTTTTCTCCCCTTGTTCCGACGTTTGTCGTGTTGCGCGCGGAATTATTGACGCGCGCGAGGGGTTGCCGTAGGGTCCGGGCGCTTGGACCCGACCCGGGCTGCGAATGGCCCACGGGGACGTTCTCAGTATGCCTCTGGTGGTGATTGCCGGTGGGGGTCACCTCAAGCCGAATGCCCAGGACTGGCCCCCGGGGCCTGGAGACGAGGATGCTTCTCGCGCTGCGCCTCACCCTCCTCGTGACCGCGCCCCTTTGGGGCCCGGTAGCGCTGGTGCTTGGTCTGGCGCGAATCTGCGGCGACGGTCTCTTGTTCGTGGCAGAAGGCTATCTAGGCCGGCCGGTGGTCTTGCCCCCTGGAGCCCGTCTGGTGCTCTATCCATTGGCGCTGTTGCTCTTTCCTCTGGCGATCACGCTTGAGACGGCGGTCTCGCTTCTGTTGCACCTGGGCGCTCTGCCGGGCCGTCTCCTGGGTGGAGACGGGGGCCCGCGCTGGCTGCGGGTCCTGTTGGCGCCGCTCGTCCTGGTGTCGACGCCCATCTGGGTCCCAGCCCTCAGCATTGTCTGGGCCTTGAGGCGCCTGGTCTTTGATTTGGCGGTTGTCCGCATGTCGGACGTCCTCAGAGGTCAGGCGATACGCTCCCCGAGTCGAGGGCGGTTCGAGACCTTTGTGGCGCTTCGCTACATGCGAGGTCGAAAGGCTTCGGCGGGGGTCTCTGTGGTGACAGGCCTGACCATTGGTGGTGTCACTCTTGGGGTCTGGTCGCTGGTGGTCGTGCTATCCGTAATGGCGGGCTTCGAGCAAGACCTGCAGGACAAGATCTTGGGGGCCAACTCTCACGTTGTTGTGCTCTCGTACACCCAGCATCTTGAGAACTGGGAGCAGGTGTCCGAGAAGGTGCGGGGCGTCGAGGGGGTCACAGGTGTGACGCCATTTGCCTATACCGAGTACATGCTTCGGTCGAAGCACACGGTCATTGGCGCGATCTTCAAGGGGATCCATGCGGAGACGGTGGGCGAAGTCACCAACTTGTTGGACAACCTGAAGCAGGGTCCGCGGGGTCGGGTGAATGGCCGCGATGATGCCCAGCGGTTGGTGGATTCCATGGACCACCCACCGCCAGTGCCATCGGAGTTGATGAACGACAGCGATCGGAGCCGACAGAGCATGCCCGGCATGATCATCGGCCAGGAGATGGCAGCCACTCTGCGGGTGGCGGTTGGGGACACTGTGCAGGCTGTCAGCCCCTCCAGCGAGCCGGGTCCGCTCGGTGCGATGCAGGCCCGGGTGGTGCCGTTTCGAGTGGTTGGAGTGTTTCACTCCGGGATGTACGAGTACGACACGAAGTTCACCTACGCCAGCCTCGAGGGCGCTCGGCGTTTCCTGGGGGCAGGGCACCGTGTGACGGGCCTCGAGGTCAAGGTGGATGACATCTACGACGCACCGGCCATTGCAGACGAGATCGGTGAACTGCTGCAGTACCCCCACTGGACTCGTGACTGGCAAAAGATGAACGAGCCTCTGTTTGCTGCTCTCCGTCTCGAGAAGGTGGTGATGGGCATCATCTTGACCTTTATCGTGGCTGTGGCCTGCATGAACATTATCTCGACCCTCATCATGCTCGTGGTGGAGAAGCGTCGGGAGATCGCCATCATGAAGGCGATGGGCGCGGGGCGTCTGGACATCATGAAGCTGTTTATGGTGGACGGCCTGCTCGTGGGGTTCATCGGGACGGTGCTCGGACTGTGCCTAGGCCTTGCGACGTGTGGCGCCCTCAAGCGCTGGCAGTTCATCAAGCTCGAGAGCGATGTGTATTACGTGGATACCTTGCCCGTCGAGATCTCCGCTGGCCTGGTGGCGACCGTCGCCCTCATCGCCGTGGCCACGGCGTTTGTTGCCACCTTGTTCCCGTCTTGGGAGGGCAGCTCCCTGGACCCAGTGGAGGGCTTGCGCGATGCCTGAGCAGGTCGAACCCATGGTGCAGGAGCAGGCTCCGAGCTCGGGAGGTGGCCTCGCGATCAGCGTCGGGGGACTGTGCAAGGACTACCTGTTGGATGGGCGACGTATCGCGGTGTTTCGAGACGCGAATCTCGAACTCTCGGCGGGCGACAGTGTGGCGGTCGTGGGGCGCTCGGGGAGCGGGAAGAGCACCCTGTTGCACCTACTTGGTCTGCTCGATCGACCCACATCGGGGTCGATCCTGTACGATGCGCGACCACTTCTGGACTGTCGGGAAGACGAGGTCGAGGAATTCCGCTGCCGGCAGGTTGGTTTTGTCTTCCAATTTCACCACTTGTTGCCTGAGTTCACTGCGCTGGAGAACGTGATGATGCCCGCGGTGATCGCAGGGGAGTCTATGAACTGGGCACGAGCTCGGGCGTCGTCGCTCCTGGAGCGGGTGGGGTTGGTGGACCGCGTAGCTCATGCTCCCGGAGAACTGTCTGGGGGCGAGCAGCAGAGGGTGGCCATTGCGCGGGCTCTGGTCATGTCCCCGCGGGTGGTCCTGGCCGATGAGCCGACCGGCAATCTGGACCCAGCCACTGGGGAGCAAGTTCTGGACTTGCTGCTGGGCCTCAATGACGAACTGGGTACCACACTGGTGGTCGCGACCCACAATCAGCACATCGCTGAGCGCCTACCCCGCTGCCTGCGGATCGCAGAACAGCGCATCGAGGAGGTCCGGCCGTGATGGGTTGGGTGCACGGTCGACTCGTCGCGCTTCCGCGGTGGCTGCTGCTGTTCGTTCTGGCGGCTGGCTGTGTGAGCCTCACAGCTCGTCCAGCGTCGGCCGTGGAAGAGGGCGGGGTCATTTATGGGATCGAGGTGGTGGGCAACGCCAAGGTGGAGACGGAGGCGATCCTCGACATCACCCGGCTGCGCGAAGGAGACCGCTTCCGTTCGTCCGAAGTTGCCCAGGCGATTCGTGACATCTACCGCCTACGTTACTTCAAGCACGTGCGAATCGACGCGCGGGAGGAGGCCGGCGGGGTAGTCCTAGTCATTGGTGTCCAGGAGAAGCCGTCGATCCGAGACGTGCGTTTCGACGGCAACAAGAAGGTGACCACTGAGGACATCAAGGAGGTCTTGAACGTCAAGCCCTTCTCGATCCTCGACCTCAGTCGAGTGCGCACGACCCGGACAAAGATCGAAGACCTCTATCTAGAGAAGGGGTTCTTTCTCGCGGACATCAAGACCGAGATCTCCGAGCACGCTCAGAACGAGGTCGACGTCGTCTTCACGATTCGGGAAGGCAAGAAGGTCCTGGTGAAGCAGATCGACATCGTGGGCAACGAGAACTTGAAGGATGCCTACATCAAGAACCGGCTCCAGACGAAAGCCGCCGGTATCTTTCCGGGCCTCGGACAGGCGGGTACGTACCGCAAGGAGACCGTCGAGACCGATACGGAGATTATCGCCTACCTCTACTCGGCTTTTGGCTATGTGGACGTCAAGGTGGGTCGTCCGCAGGTGGTGCTGACTCCCGACAAGCGCTGGGTCTACATCACGCTCCATGTGGAGGAGGGCGAGGCCTATCGGGTGGGCACGGTCGATGTGTCGGGCGACCTGATCGACGAGCTGGGCATCACCAAAGACACGGTGATGGAGAAGCTCAAGACCACACCGGGAGAGGTCTATAACCGGGTCCAGGTTGCCGAGGACGTGCAGCGGGTGGTCGACCTGTACAGCGACGAGGGCTATGCGTTCGCCAACGTGATCCCCATGCCCAGTCAGCAGTCCGACCGCAAGGTGATCGACCTGGTCTTCAACATCCAAAAGGGGAACTTGATTCACCTGGAAGACGTTGTCATCACCGGCAACCTGGCGACCTGGGACAAGACCATTCGTCGAGAGGTCTCGCTCAACGAAGGCGAACTCTTCCGTGGACGAGCTGTGGAGCGGACCCGCCGTCGGCTCGAACGCCTGGGTTACTTCGAAGACATCAAGATCACCACGCCCCGTGGCTCGGAGCCCGACACCTTGGATATGGCGATCGACGTCACGGAGAAGCCCACGGGGACGTTCTCAGTGGGGGCGGGCTTCTCGTCCATCGAGAGCTTTGTGTTCACGGCCAATATCAGCCGGGCCAACTTCCTGGGCTTGGGCTACACGATGGCCCTCTCGGCGAACCTGAGCCTGGGCCAGAACCTCAGAGAGCGGGGGCTGTTTCAGGGCGACAACAGCCAGCAGCAGATCTCGTTTCAGATCTTCGACCCCTACTTCCTAGACACTCGTTGGACAGGCTCTATCTCCCTGTTCTCCATGAATCGCAACTACTTCCTCCCCGAGTATTCCCGGGGTGTGAACGTCTCTCTTGGGCACTACATCGGCAAGGATGACGATGCCCAGTTCAGTCTTCGGTATGGCGTCGAAACTGTGGGTCTCACCGCGTTAATGCCCAGCCAGAAGCAGGCGTTCGGAGGCCAGCTCTATCGCTCGGGCACGAAGTCGAGCGTGACAGCCAGCCTGATACTCGACAAACGAGACAATCGAATCTCACCGACCAAGGGCGTCTATCTGACGGGCTCTGCCGAGCTCGCGGGCGGGTTCCGGGTCAATGGGGAGAAGGTGATCAGCATGCTGGGGGGCGACTTCCGCTTCTTGCGCGTGCAGGCCAACGCCCGGGCCTTCTATCCGCTGGGAACACCGCTGTTGGTGCTCCGGTGGAACCTGTCGTTTGGCTGGATCAAGTCCTTGGATGGCACGTTGATTCCGTTCTCCGAGCGCTATCGAAGCGGAGGGATTAACTCGATCCGCGGGTTTGCTCACTTCTCCCTCGGCCCGCGCATTCGTCACCTGGTCAACTCGGACCCCAACCACGCAGCCAGCACACTCCCGTCGGGCGGCACCATGAGCCTGGTGAACAATCTCGAGCTGGAGTTCCCCATCATCCCGCCGGCCCAGGTGAGGGGTGTTGTCTTCGTGGATGCCGGGAGCGCTTTTGGCGGGCTCTACGGTGACGAGCCCATGCGCTTCGAAGAGTTGCGTTTCAGCGCTGGTTTCGGTATCCGCTGGCGGTCGCCCATGGGGCCGCTCCGATTTGAGTGGGGCTTCCCCCTCGACCGCAGGCCTGGAGAGCGCAGCCAGGTCTTCGAGTTCACCATTGGCTCTTTCTTCTGAGTTACACTCCGCGCCGCTTCTCGCCTGAAAGGATGTCTACGATGTTCCGGTTCAACGCTCTTGCTTCTGTCTTTCTTGCTGTCTTGTTTTGTGCCCCATCGGCCTTTGCCCAGGCTCCGGTGAAGGTGGGGGTTGTGGACTTTCAGCGCGCACTCAACGAAGTCGCCGAGGGCAAGAAGGCCAAGGCCACCCTTGAGCAGCGCTACGAGTCCACGCGTCTGCAAGTGGAGGCCAAGCGGGCCGAGCTCCAGCAGATGAAGGAGAACATCGAGGCCCAGGGCGTCATGCTCTCGCCCGATGCCCTCTCTGAGAAGGAGCAGGCGTACCAGAAGGAGATGATTGCCTTCCAGCAAGTGCTCATGGAGAGTCAGCAGGAGATGGCGCTCATGGAGCAGGAGCTCACCTCGGGCATCTTGGAGAAGCTGTACAAGACCGCTCAGGGGGTGGGTGCAGAGGCTGGCTTCAACCTCATTGTGGAGGCTAGCGCGGTGGTCTTTGTGAACGGCATCACCGACATCACCGATCAGGTCATCGCGCGCTTCAACACGAAGTGAGACTGACCTCGGGGTCTGCAGTTTTAGCGCTGACCGGGGGGGTGCGTGTGAGTGACGACGAGGGCGTCTCAATCTCGTCTCTGGCGGAGTTGCTCAGTGGTTCCTGGGAGGGCGGGCAGTCCAGCTTAGAGGCCTCAGCGGGTGTGCTGGAAGACGCGCAGGTAACCGGGATCGACGCCCCCGATCGGGCGGGCCCTGGCGATGTCACTGTCGTGTTCGGTGGGTCTTCCGAAGGCGGCTTGGATGACTGCCGGGCAACGCTCCTAGTCTGTGGGCCCGACATCGAAGTGCCGCCGCGGAGGTATGGCGCCACACTGCGTGTCTCGGATCCAGCCCGTGCGTTCGCTCAACTCCTAGGCTTGTTCCACCCCGAGACTCCGGTCCCAGAGGGCGTGGCCCCGAACGCTGTCGTGGATCCGGAAGCAGACTTGGACCGTGGGGTCTCGGTGGGGCCCTTGGCTGTCGTGGAAGCGGGGGCTCGGATTGGAGAGGGGACGGTGATCAGCGCCCAGGCCTACATCGGGCGAGATGTGGTGGTGGGCCGTCTCTGTGTCATCGAGCCAGGAGTTCGGATCCTTGATCGTTGCATCCTGGGGGACGGTGTCCGCGTGGGTGCAAACACGGTGATCGGAGGGCGCGGCTTTGGTTTCCTACCTCCCGATGCCCAGGGCTTCCGGCAACCCATTCCGCAAGTGGGAGGGGTGCGTGTCGGCGACGGGGCCGACATCGGCGCTCTGTGTGCTATCGATCGTGGGACTCTGGAAGACACCGTCATTGGTCCCTACGCTCGCATCGACAACTTGGTGCAGGTAGGCCACAACGCTGTAGTCGGTGGATCCGCCGTCATGGTTGCGCAGGTGGGCGTGTCCGGGTCCGCACGCATTGGCAAGGGCGCGGTGTTGGCCGGGCAGTCAGGGGTGGCCGACCACCGCAGCATTGGCGACGGAGCGGTCTTGGCTGCTCGCGCCGCGGCGTTTCGTGATGTGCCCGAGGGGGCTGTCTATGGTGGGGTGCCAGCGCGCCCCCACCGAGAGTGGCTCGCCCAGGTGGCAGCGCTGCGTCGCCTCGCAAAGCGGGAAGATATGGACGAGTCCAAGGAGGACGATGATGGCAAGTGATCAAGACGCCTTGGACCCCAGAGCGGTTCTGGATCACCTTCCGCACCGCTTCCCCTTCTTGTTGGTGGATCGGGTCCAAGAGGTGGTGATCGACGAGCGGATTGTGGCGACCAAGAATGTGTCGTTCAATGAGCCGTACTTCGAAGGCCACTTTCCAGGTGATCCGGTCATGCCGGGAGTGCTTCAGGTGGAAGCGCTGGCTCAAGCTGCGGTCATCCTCGCTTCCGTTAGCAAGGACGTTCAGTGGGAGGCTGGGGGCGGGGTGTTGTTGATGGGGCTCGACAAGGTCCGGTTCCGACGCAAGGTCGTGCCGGGCGACGTGCTTCGCTTGGAGGTCGAGGTCGCCAGAGTCCGTGGGCCCACGTGGAGAGTGCGGGGCCAGGCTAGTGTCGAGGGCGAGAAGGCAGCCGAGGCGACGATCCTTGCAGCATTTACGGAGCCAGCAGGTTGAAAGCCATTGAGCACGAGGTCTCGACGACGCCTCCCCTGGACAAGAGTGCTGTGGGAGACCCACAGCAGACAGGCTTGGAGATTGACCCCCTCTCTCGCATGGGTCCACGGGTCCATCTCGAACCTCCAGCCAGAGTCGGTGCTGGTGCAGTGCTGGAGGGTCCTCTTTGGGCCGGGCCTGGGCTGCGGGTGCATCCGAACGCCTTGGTGGGAGGCCCAGCACAGCATCGCGAGGGCGGGTCTGGGGTCCTAGAGTTGGGCGAGGGGGTGGAGGTTCGTGAGTGCGCCACCATTCACCGGGGCTCGTCGGTGGGGTCTGGAGTGACCCGTATCGGCAGCAGGGTGATGGTGATGGCCTACGCGCACATCGGGCACGACGCCCAGGTGGGCGATGACGTCGTCCTGGCCAACGGGGCTCAGGTCGGGGGACACGTGCACATTGGTGAGGGGGCGGTGCTCGCTGCGCGCTGCGCCGTGCACCAGTTCGTTCGTGTGGGGCGCGGAGCGATGGTGGCCGCGGGAGCCCTGGTCAGTGGCGACGTGCCGCCTTGGACGCTGGTGGCTGGAGATCGAGCGCGAATTGTCGGCCCCAATGTCGTCGGCTTGCGAGCGTTGGGTGACCAAGCCTCGGCTTCGAGACTCCGCAAGGCCATTCGGTTGTTGTTCCCCAAGGTGGGCGAGAGCCCGGTCGCTCCGGGTGAGTTGATTGGCGCCATGCCGGTGCCCGAAGAGGCCGCCGCTGATCCTGCCTTGTCGGATCTGATCGCATTTCTGGAGGCCTCCTCACAGAGGCCGCTCTGTGGTCGTCCGGGCCGCGGTGGATGAAGTGGGCGGATCGGTGCAACCAAGGTCTGTGTTCACGGCGGGGGAGGTGAGCGGCGATCGACTCGCGGCTCCCGTGCTCGAATCGCTACAGCGTCATCGGCCTTCGTGGTCCTGGACCGGGTTCGGAGGGGATCGGCTGGATGGACTGCCCTCCTTTGCGCCTCTCGGGCGAGTAGAGGACCTCTCAGGCTCCGGAGTGGCTGAGTTGTTGCCCGCGCTGCCTCGCTTGCTCCGAGGAAAGCGGGCCCTCGAAGGCGCACTGTCCGAGGCCCCTGAGCTGGCTGTGTTCGTTGACGCTCCAGACCTTCACCTGCCCTTGGCGCGTCGTGCCCGCCTGCGTGGGACTCGAACGGTGCTCATTGTGGCTCCTCAGACCTGGGCCTGGAGGCCCAATCGTCTCGAGCGGTTGGGAGAGGCGATTGACTTGGTCCTCTGTCTCTTTCCCTTTGAGGTGGAGCCGCTTCGACGGGCGGGCATCGCGGCCCATTGGATTGGTCACCCCGTGGTGGAACTTGCCCGTGATCAGCAAGCCGGAGGGCGCCCTGTTCGCCTCTCGGGCCCAGTGGATGCACCTGCGGTAGCCGTCCTGCCCGGCTCCCGACCTCACGAAGTCCGTCGCCACTTGGCTCCCATGGTGGCCGCAGCCCGTCTCGCGCTGTCGGCACACGGCACGGGCGTCGGCGGTGTCCAGCGGGGCCGAATTCTCGTGCCCTGGCGCCTGGACGTTGCGCCGCCCACGATGGAGGGGGTTGAGTTCGTGCAGCAATCGGGTCCCTGGGCACTGGAGCGGGCCGATGTCGCGCTTGTGGCAGCAGGTACTGCTGCCCTGGAGGCTGCGGTGTTGGCGGTTCCAAGCGTTGTGGTGGTCAGCGCGCATCCCATAACGGCGGCTTTGGCTCGGCGGTGGGTGCGAACCCCCTTCTTCGCGCTCCCCAATATCCTCCTTCGAGAGCAGGCAATGCCCGAGCTTGTTCAGGACCTTCGACCTGCTTCTATGGCGGAGTTGCTCCACGGCCGCATGAGCGTGGGTGCGAGAGAGGACGCCTCTGCTCTGAGCGCTCGTCTGGCGAGATTGCTCGGACCGCCGGGTGTAGCAGACCGAGCCGCTGGATATGTGTTGTCCATGATGGGTCCACGAGGTGATTGTGCTTGAGCTTCGACGACTGCTGGTATTGCTTCGGCCCCACCTGGTCTCGTTGCTGCTAGCGGCTTGCCTGGCTGGAGTGCTGTCAGTGTGCCGCGGGGCTATCGTGTTGTTGGTGCGCGACGTGCTAGACGCACTCCTGTCGCAGGCCGCGGTTCGAAATGTTCTGGGATTGGCTCTGCTCCTGGTGGGCCTCTTCGTGGTCCAGGGGGGGGCTCGGTTTGGTCGCACTTGGCTGACCCGGAAGGCTGCTCTCAACGCGGAAGCGACGCTCCGAGAACGTCTCTTTGCCGTCCTCTTGGACCGCGCTCCTGCTGACCTTCGGCAAGAAGGGCTAGGAGATGCGCTCTCGCGTCTCAGCCACGACGCGTCGAGAGTGCGGACTGCAGTGGGGGCGATCGTCACGATCGTGCAGCGGCCCCTGACCGCGCTTGCGGTGGGCGCGTCGGCTGTGGTCATGGCGCCGAGGCTTGCCCTCTGGGCCGCCCTCGGGGTGCCGGTGGTGGCGCTCGTCATTGGCTGGGCGGGTCGTAGGACGCGCCGTGCTGCCACTTCGCATCTGACCACCTTGGGGGCCCTGGAGGTGGTGGGTCGGGATGCTCTAGGCGGGCTCCGCACGGTTCAGGCCTATGGGGCCGAGCGGGCCGCACGGCAGGAGTACCATGAGGCCAACCAAGAGCAGGTCCGGGCGGCCCTCCATACGACCTTGTTTCAGGTCTCTGGCCCACCGCTGGTGGAGTTGGTGGCAGCCCTCGCGATCGGATCGGTGGTGGTCCTGGGCTCGATGGAGGTGAGCTCGGGTCATATGACGCCTTCTGACTTGGTCGCGTTTCTGGTTGCGTTGGCTCTACTCCACGAGCCGCTGAAGGGCATTGCGGTGGCTCACGGTCTTTGGGAGGAGGCGCGAGGTGGACTCAGCAGGGTTTGGGAAGCCCTGGATCGCCCGGCGGGCGTCGAGGACAGTGCCGATGCCAAGGCTCTGGTGGGTCCGGTGACTCACATCCAGTTGTCGGGAGTCTCGGTAGATCGGGGCAGGGGGCTGGTGTTGAGAGATCTGGATCTGGAGCTTCGTCCCTCTGAGATCGTGGTCGTTCAGGGCGAGAGCGGGGCCGGCAAGTCCACCTTGCTGGATGTGCTCGCTTCCTTTGTTCCCATCACTCATGGCGAGGTCCGCTGGAATGGGCAGCCGGCGTCGTCTTGGACTCTGGCGAGTCGTCGAGCGGCCATTGCGCTGGTGGATCAAGATCCGTGGCTGGGGCGGGGGACTCTCGGAGAGGCCATTGCGCTGGGTCGTCCCGGAGCCTCCGAGGCGCAGATCGCCCAAGCTGCTCAAGACGCTGGTCTTCCTGCGGACCGAGGCCTCTTGTTGCGGCTTCCCCAAGGGCTTCGAGCCCGAGTTGGGGATGGGGGCGGTGGGGTGTCCTCGGGTGAGCGTCAGCGCATCGCTCTCGCTCGAGCACTGCTTCGAGGGGCAGACCTGTTGCTGCTGGATGAGCCTACAGCCAACCTGGATGCAGCGACGGAGGCGAGGTTTCTGTCGTGCCTCCGACGAGCGGCCGTTGGTTGCTCTGTCGTGGTGGTGACGCATCGAGCGGCACCCCTCGCCATTGCCGATCGTTGTTTCGAGTTGAGGGAGGGCCGCCTCCACGCCCTGGCCCCCAAGCTGAGGATCGCGGGGGCGGAGGCGTGAGGGCCTGGCTGTTCAGTTGGCTGCTGCGCTTGGTCGCTCGCACATGGCGCGTTCGATGGTTGGGTCGAGACCGAGTTGCCCGGTTGCGCAGCTCGGGCTGTGGAGTCGTCTTCGCCTTGTGGCATGGCCGCTCGTTGCTCTTGGTGCCCACCCACCTTCGAGACTCGTGCAGCGTTCTCGTGAGTCGGAGCCGCGACGGAGACCAGGCGGCCTCGCTTCTGAAGCACCTGGGCTATGACGTCGTCCGTGGCTCGACGAGTAGGGGAGGGGCCCACGGGCTCAGGGGCCTGTGGCGCCAGCTGGCGAACGGCAGAACACCCTGCTTTGCAGTGGACGGGCCTCGCGGACCCGCGGGCTCTGTCGCGCCGGGTGCCGTGGGCTTGGCAGCCTTGGCTGATGCCGCGGTGGTGCCTGTCGCTGCAGGCTGTGTCTGGGGTGCTTCGCTGAGGTCCTGGGACCGTGCGTTGATTCCTGCGCCAGGCACCGATGTGGTGGTCGCATACGGTCGGCCGCTGAGGATGAGCCGGGAGCGTGATCGTGGGGAAGCCAACCAAGTGTTGCAGAAGCGACTCGTGGACTTGCACAGGCGGGTCGACCGACTGTCGAGCCGTGGTGTAGAGCCAGGGTCGGGGGCCTAGGATCATGCTGGAGGGGCTGTACCGAGGTGTCACCGGGGCGATGAACCTAACCCCGGCAAGCTGGTGGGCGCGGCCTTCTGGTCCTCCTGGGCCTGTGACGGGCCTTCTTCACGGGGCCTCGGCCGGTGAGGTGAAGGCGGCACTGGCGACACTGCCCCAGCTGGAGACCTGCACGGGGAGCAGAGACTGGGTGGTCTCGACCGGGACCGAGGCCGGCTTGGCGATGGGCGCCGCGTGCTGTCTTCCGAGAGACCTGCCTCGCCTCGTGGACCAGTTCCTAGACCACCTGCGACCCCGGGCCATCGTTCTCGTGGAGGCGGAGTTGTGGCCAAACTTGCTGAGAGCGACCGAAGAGCGCCGCATCCCGGTGGGTGTTCTCGGAGCACAAGTCTCTCAGCGAACCGCTCGGCGCTGGTCTCGTGTGCCGGAGGCAGCCGGTCGGCTGTTCGGGAAGGTCACGGCCTTCGCGGCAGCTTCCGTTGGCGATGCAGAGCGTCTCGTCTCGTTGGGAGTAGCACCCGAGCGGGTTGCTGTGACGGGTTGGCTCAAGTGGCCTGATGAGCCGGGGGCAGCTCCGGGGATCGATGGTCTCGAATCGGAGCTGGGCCAGCGCTTCTCGGGATCGCTCGCGACGGCGCCTCTGTTGGTGCTGGGCTCCGTCCATCCCGGTGAGTTGGCGAGGGTTGCCTCAGCACTCACTGGCAGTCACCTGGCTGCCGGCAACTCTCGTTGGTTGGTGGTGCCGCGGCACGTGCGCAGTTGTCGGGCTCTGCGTAGAGAGGCCGAACACGTCTGCGCGGCGGGTTCGGTGTCCGTCGAGTCCCGCTTTGGGGTGCTGCGTTCATGGTATTCGCTGGCAGATGCCGCCTTCGTGGGTGGCGGTGCCGCGGGGCGCGGGGTTCACAACCTCTTGGAGCCGGTGCAGGCAGGGCTCCGGCCCTTGTGCTTCCTCGAGCGAGGCGACCCGGCGCAGGTAGGCGAGGTTCTGGTGGGTGAGGGCTTGGCCATCGAGCTCAGTGGAGGGGCGCGGGGTCAAGGCCTGGAAGCAGAAGTCCTGCCGTCCACGACCGATGCATGGCCTCGGCTCCGTGCACAGTGGGATGGTCGGGAGGCGGGCGTCCGGTTCTTGATGTCGCGGGGGGTGCTGAGGCCATGACGCCGTGGGCAGCACTCAGCCGCCCCCTGTGGGCCGCGCAGCGGATCCGCCGGGAGCGCTCCGCCAGCTGGTCGTCGCTCCCGTGCCCGTCGGTGTCGGTAGGCAATCTGGCGTTTGGTGGTCGTGGAAAGACTCCGCTGGTTGCTGCGCTTGCCCTGCGTGCTCAGACGGAAGGGCTTAGGCCTGGAATTCTGACGCGTGGGTATGGGGCGCGCCGTGTAGGTGCTGCCCATCCGCTGGTGCTGGTGTCGTCGACCGAAGCTTCGGCGGTCGCTGCTCCCTGGCTGCAGCTGCTCTCCGACGGTGTTCAGCATCAACCTGCATGGTGCTGGGCTCCCCGTTCTGGGGATGAGGCTGCGTGGTTAGCTGCAGCCTGCCCTGGGGTTCCTGTCGCCGTTCATCCGCGCCGAGAACGAGGGGCCCGAGCACTTCTCGAGCGCTTCGATGTGGACGTGCTCTTTCTGGATGATGCGTTCCAGAGCGCCGTGGGCAGGGACCTGGATCTGGTCCTGATCGATCCGGAACGTGATGCTCCGCTCGCTCGCAGATCGGGGCTGCTCCGTGAGCCGCCGGACGCTCTGTCGCGTGCGGACCTTGTCGTGGTTGTAGGTTGTCCTGGTGCAGAAGGCCCTGTTTCCCCCTGCTCGGCGAGCCCTCCGGAACACTGGGTTCAGCTGGAGCGCCGAGCCGGCGAACTGCGCAGGCTCGACGATGGGGCGCCAGTCGTCCCTGAGGAACTCGGTCCAGTGTGGGTCGCTGCCGGGGTCGGCCGTCCCGCGACGGTTCGTCGTCTCGCTGAGCATGCAGGTGTCGCCGTGAGTGGGAGAATCCTCACGCGGGATCACCGTGCACCATCGGCCTTGTCTAGGGTGGTGGCCAATCCGTTGCGCCGGCGTCGGACCGTCTTGGTCACCGAGAAGGATGCCGTTGGCTGGGCTCGAGCTCGCCCTCCCTCTCCCGAGACCGTCGTGTTGGGTCACCAACTCAAGGGTGTGGAAGCTGTCTGGCAGCGTGTCGCGGCGTCTCTGCTGTCCATGGCGGGTCGTCCTTGTGGCTGGCGGGACGATGGTGAAAAGGACCATGCCTGAGGCCCCGTTTGCGCCGACGCCAGTCGTTCTCCACCTCGACAGCTCCCGGGCGTTTCGAGGCGGGCAGCGCCAGGTGTGGTTGTTGGCGGATCAGCAACGTCGCAGTGGTTCGATCCGGCCCTTTGTCCTGGCCAGGAGCGAGGAGCTGTTGGCCCGTTGTGAGGGCGCAGGTGTTGCCTGTCAACGTTGGGCGGGGGCCTGGTCGGTCCGGGGCTTGTGGCAGGTTCGGAGATCGATAGCGTCGCTCAGCCCAGGCGTGTTTCATGCGCATGACTCGAAGGCCCATGGGGTGTTGCGGCTTCGCTCCA
>PBPL01000217.1 GCA_002724675.1 Deltaproteobacteria bacterium
GCCCGAGTCGTCGTCGTCACCGGCGCCCGTGTCGTCATCGTCATCGGCGCCCGTGTCGTCATCGTCATCGGAGCCCGAGTCGTCATCGTCACCGGAGCCCGTGTCGTCATCACCGGAGTCGTCGTCGTCGTCGTCGTCATCGTCGCCACCCGAGTCACAGGCTGGGTCCGCCGAACACGCAGAATCCTCGCAGTCCAGGAGGCCGTTGTTGTCGTCATCACAGCCATTGGTGCAGTCAAACTCAGCAGCATTGCTCGTGTCGCAATCATCGGCCGTATCGTCATCGCCAGTGTCGTCGTCGTCAGCAGAGCCACCGTCATCCCCTGAGTCGTCGTCGTCCCCTGAGTCGTCGTCGTCCCCTGAGTCGTCGTCATCCCCTGAGTCGTCGTCATCCCCTGAGTCGTCGTCGTCACCCGTGTCGTCATCGTCGTCGTCATCACCGGTCGCATCGTCGTCATCACCGGTCGCATCGTCGTCATCGTCATCGTCGTCACCGGTCGCATCGTCGTCATCACCTGTGGCGTCGTCGTCGTCGCCACCGGCATCGTCGTCATCGTCATCGTCTCCGGCATCGTCGTCGTCGTCGTCACCGGTCGCATCGTCGTCATCACCGGTCGCATCGTCGTCGTCATCATCGTCGTCATCGTCGTCGCCACCGCAGTCGCCGTCGTTTACGTTGGGATCGGTGTCGTCACAGTCCAGCTGGTAGCCGGTCGGCAGCCCACCTGAAGGCACACCGAGAGGGCAAGAGATGTAACCATCACCGTCACTGTCCATGTCGTAGCTGAGGTGCTCCGCACAGATGGTGATGCAGCCGTAGGTCGTAGTGTTCCCCTCAGCGTCCTCGTTGTCCTCGCAATCGAGAAGACCGTCGTTGTCGTTGTCGATGCAGTCCATGCACTCTTCGCAGTTGTCTCCCGTGAACGGATCACAGCCCAGCTGTTCCCCCTCTTGCTGACACATGGGGTCATAGTCCGGGTCCCCAGGGGTGGTCGTGCAGTCGTCATGCGCTAGAGCGACAGAGCTGGGCAGAAGACAGAGAGCCGCGCCAGCGACTACCACGAGCAAGGAACGCCAAAGAGAGATGTGCATGACTAGATGATAGCGATTCCGACGCGGAGTCACCAAGACAGCCTGAGATAGACACCGGCAGCAGTCACTCCAGCCGGAGGACCGAGCGGTCACTGGGCCATCAACAACCGTCGGCGTTGTTTCCGCTCACCCAGACCCCACAGTCGGTACAGGCAGCGATGAAGGCGTCGATCACGCTCTGGCAGAGCGCCGTGTTGTTGGAGATGTCCATGTAGCCATCCACTGTTGTGAGGTTCGCGAGCCCGTCGATCTGCAGCAGCCCGAAGTTGTTCGTGAGCACGAGATCCCCTCCCAGCGATGTGAGACCCGCGAGCCCATCCAGCTGAGCCAGCACAGGGTTGCCGTTGAGATTCAGCCCGCCTTGGACAGAGGTGAGAGCAGACAGGCTGTCCACATCCACCAAGGCTCCATTGGACGTAATACTCAAGGTGCCACCAACCGACTCAAGGTTCGAGAGACCGCTCAGGTCGACCAGCGCGGCGTTCTCATCGATGTCCAGATCCCCCCCAACGGACGTAAGCCCCGACAGTCCCTCCAGGTCGGTGAGCCGATTGGTGGAGTGGATCCGGATGCGCCCTCCGACGGTCGTCAGCGCGGAGAGCCCATCGAGATGATTGAGGGTGTCGTAGCTGCTGATCGTCAAGCCGCCCCCCACAGACGTGAGCGACGCGAGCCCGTCCAGGTTGGCCAGAGCGTGGTTGTCCCAGACCGACAGGCCTCCCCCCACCGTCGTGAGTGAAGAGAGCCCCTCGAGATTCTCAAGGCCCTCGTTGTCCCGGATGTACACATCCCCGCCAACGGTCGTCAGCTTGGCCAGGCTGTCCACGTGGGTCATGGGCTCGTCGTGACGCTGCCCGGTGTCGATGATGTAGAGACTCCCCTCGATCGTCACACAGGGGGCGATGCGCTCCAGATCGGCGCCGGTGTCGATCCAGTCCACGACGTAGGAGCCGGTGCACTGGGACGGATCGATCACATCGTCGTCATCGTCGTCATCGTCGTCATCGTCGTCATCGTCCGAGTCGTCGTCGTCCCCCGAATCATCATCATCGCCCGCATCGCCATCGTCCGCCGAGTCGTCGTCATCGCCCACGTCGTCGTCATCGTCGGTCTGGCAGTCAGGCGCTCCCACACAGCTCGAGTCGTCACAGTCCACAGCGCCGTCGTCGTCGTTGTCCTCACCATCACGACAGTCCCCCGGCTGCTGCCCCTCGGTCACGTCCCCGTCACAGCCCACAGCCAGGCACAACAGGAGCCCACCGAGAATCAACATCGCCCAATTGACAGCCTTCATGAATCACTCCCAAAAAAAGCCTACCTCATGGTCAGTCGGGCAAGCTGGGGACGTCCCGCAGCCCCCCACAAGGCGCCTTGGGTGCAGCGGCGCCTCAGAGGCAGCCCCCCGAGTTGTCCTGCACTTGGGCCTCGATCTTGGCGGGGATCTGAGCCGCGACCGCCTCCGCATCGGACTGACACAGCCCACCATTGTCGTGAATCCGGAGACCGCCCCCTAAGGAGCTGATGCTCAGCAAGCCATCGATGCTGTTGAGCACAGAGTTGATCCCCACCGTCAGATCGCTTCCCACGGTGTCCAGGCTCTCGAGGTGGTCAAGGTGCAGCAGCGCACTGTTTTCGCGGATGCGCATGTCGGCCGCGACGGACACGATCGCTCCCAGACCATTGAGGTCTTCGAGCACCGCGTTGCGATAGATATCCAGGTCTACGCCAACAGAGGAGACGGCAGCCAAGCCCGCGATACTCACCAGCGCTCCGTTCCAGGACACCGTGAGATCCCCCGAGATCGTCGCAACCGCAGCCAGGCCAGTCATGTCCAGCAAGTTGGGGTTGTCGTGCACCTCCAGATCGCCACCGATGGACGTCAGGCTCTGGAGTCCACTCATGTGCTCCAAGCCGTTGTTGCGAGAGACGGTGAGATCGCCTGGCAGGGTCACTAGGCCATCAAAACCTACAAGGTCGGCCAGGGCTCCATTGACCGAGACGTCGATAGAGTCCCCGACAGAAGCCAGGGCAGACAGCCCTTGGAGATCCGCCAGATCTTGGTTCCAGGACACGGTAACAGAGCCTCCCACCGAAGCCAGGCTCTCGAGGCCAGCCAGGCTCGTCAGGCCCTGATTGCCTCGGATCCGGAGGTCGCCACCCACGGCAGTGAGAGCCTCTAGCCCCATGAGACTGGCGAGCCCCTCGTTGTCGATGATGCCCAGTTCCCCCTCGACCGACTGCAGGCAGCCGAGCTCGCCGAGATCGACCTCACCATCGGCCTCGAGCGTTACAGTGAGGTCTCCCCCAATCTGTTCGCAGGCAGCAGCAGCCTTCAAGTCGGCCACGGACGTGATGGACCGGTCTCCGTCACAGACCCCACAGCCGACGGGAGCCGAGTCATCATCATCTCCCGCGACGTCATCATCACCGGCCGCGCTGTCGTCATCGTCGCCCTCGCTGTCGTCATCGCCCACGTCATCGCCGTCATTGGAGCTGTCGTCATCGTCACCTTCGGCGCCCCCAGTGGCGCTTGGATCACACGACGGCAGAGCGAGCACGAGGACCGCCATCCACGCCATCACTCGCGCAAGACGCAGCGCTTCCGAACCATTCAGTGTCACTCGACCGTCCTGACTAGGCGAATGCCCATGATGTTCAACCGGATCCCCACCTCGAAATTATAGCGACCCGAGACTCGCGCAAGGCCAACGTTGTGCAACCACGTGCCCCCCCGGGCTACCCGGCAGGCCCCCGGATTGTTTCCCTGGCAAGTGGCTGAAGCGGGCGGTCCCTCCGGATCGGTGATCGGGTCCGCCGTCGCGTAGTAGTTCCAGGTGTACCAGTCCCAGACCCACTCGCCCACGTTGCCGCTCATGTCGTACAGGCCATTGCCGTTGGGGGCGAGGGCAGCCACTTCGTGCACAGCCATTGCGCTGTTGCCCTGGTGCCAGGCCACCTCGTCGGGTGTGTCCGAGCCTGCATAGATCAGGTCCGTGCCAGCCCGAGCGGCGAACTCCCACTCGGCCTCGGTGGCCAGGCGATAGCCGGTACAGTCATACACAGAGCCCGAGGGGCTGTTGACGGCCACCGACGCGCACTCCAGATCCTCGCCTGCCACGTTGTCGTTGCAGTCGGTCAAGCTGAAGCAAGCGTCCAGACCGTCTGCCTCGGACACCGCGTTGGCAAAGGCCAACGCCTCATACCAGTTGACCTTCTCTACGGGACAGTTGCTGCCACAGACCGTGAACGCAGAGGGATTGTTGGGCATGAGTGCCTCCCACTGAGCCTGGGTCACCTCGGTCTGGTTGATCCAGAAGTCATGGGTCAGGGTGACCTCGTGGACTGGGAACTCATTCTCGCCACAGTCGGTCTGTCCCTCGGTGCAGCCCATGACAAAGGTGCCACCACAGATGCGCACGCGAGTCATGCCCTGTGATTCGCTCGTGGACAGGCAGTCCACGACACCGTCACAGTCGGGATCTTCCGCAATCGCCAGCAGCGCGGGGTCGCTGTCGTCACAGTCGTCCTCGGTCAGCACGCCGTCACAGTCTGCGTCTTCTGCAATCAGAGTGGACGCAGGGTCCTCGTCATCGCAGTCCACTGCAGCCGAGGTGCCATCACAGTCGGAGTCGTTGGCGACGGCCAACAAGCTGGGGTCCGTGTCGTCACAGTCCTCAGCGGCGACCACGCCGTCATTGTCCGCGTCGGCACCCAACGAGTCGTCCGCCGGATCACAGCTGGTGCAGAGGAGCAGCAACACGAACAACGCGCCCCTGATTCCAGTCCCTGATGCCATCTTGTCTCCGCGACTGCTCGGACCCACCGGGCCGATCACCTACTGGGACGGTAGCCCCCAGAGCCAGAGGGAGCAAGGGCGCTCAACGGCAACGGGAGAGCCTGTGGAGGCGCGATCACGGGACCTGCAGCCGCGCACCGAGACGGCACCGGCTCAGTCCATCACTCGCAGGCGCCCTCAAAGCATGTAGTGCCGGCCTCACAGGCACAGTCAGCCGGACACAGGGAGCAGTTCTCGTACCAATCACCGGCAGAGTCATTGCAGACCTGATCACCACAGGGCTCCGAGGGATCCAAGTACCCGGGGATTAGGTTGTCGTTGGTGTCGCCGCCCCCTTCAATCTCGTCCGAATAACCATCGCCGTCCGAGTCCGTGTCCAGCCAATTGGGGAGGCCATCGCCGTCGATGTCCTCGCCCCAGCGGTCGGCGTCCTCGTGCTCAGTCCAAGTGGAGAAGCCATCCCCGTCATCATCGGGGTCGCGGTAGTCGGGAATGCCATCGAGATCCGTGTCGCCGTCCCCTTCCTCCTCGTCCAAGAGCACGTCACAGTCCGAGTCCATGCCCGGCGTCAACGGATAGTCCTTCGTGGCCGGCACGCATTCTTCCACGGTGACCCCCATCTCGAAGCTCAAGGTCTCGGAGAACGGGCTCTCGTTGCCACCGCGGTCCCGGGTCTTGAATCGATAGCTGTAGGTCTCACCCGCCTGGATCTCCGTGTCCAGATAGCGGGGGCTCAGCTGCCAGCCGCTCGTCGTTCCCCCCGGACTCCCAGAGGTCTCCTCAAAGTAGTACTCCACGTAGCCCCGGGGATCCGAGACCGGCTGAGCGCGCATGAGGATCATGGTGTGCTGGATGCCGTGTTGGTGATGGTCGACACCGCCCGCATCGGGGAAATAGGGGCCTGGGAGCTGCACTTCGGAAGGCGCCAGGTCGAACTGTGGCACCTGGGACGTGGGAGGCTCACCATCGTCGGCAAGGGCGTAGCCAGAGATCAACGAATCCAACCACTGGGAGACGGCAGCCCTCTCGCCAGCGTCTAGTGTACGGAAGCGCTTGGGCGGCATCACCAGGAGGTGATCGTCGGGCAGGTTGATGCGCTCTTTGACGAGGCCCAGCTGCCCTGGAGGCAGGGTCCCGAGGTGATCGCCCAGGGCGCTGCCGGGTCGTCCGCGAGCGATGGGGCCAATCTTGAACAGCGCGCGGGACAGGTCTTGATTCAAGCCATCATGGTGACACTGGGTGCAGGCCTGAACCAGGATCTCGGGAGGGGTGAGGCCAGCCATGACCTTGAAGCCCAGCGCCCCGTGGTTGTCGTCTTCAAAGACGTCCGTGATGTCGGGAAACTCAGCCAACTCTCCATTGCGATAAGCCGAGTACTCTTCGATCAGACCGAACAGCTTGCCCCGATCAAAGGGCTCTTCGCCCGGCCCTGGGGGCTGGATCATGAGTCCATTGAGGTTCAGCTCGTACAGCTCCTGCCACACATGACGGAAGAACATCCCACTGGCTCGGTCGTCCTCGAGCAGGCCCATGTTCGACCCATTGGGCTCGTAGGC
>PBPL01000218.1 GCA_002724675.1 Deltaproteobacteria bacterium
GTCGTCGTCGTCGGTGGAGTCGTCGTCATCGGACGCCTGGTCCGGGGGCACACAGGACCGATCAACGCACAAGTAGCCGTCGAGGCACTGACTGTCCTCGTAGCAAGGGATCTGCGCTGGGTCGTACCACTCGCCGCATGCTGTCAGCATCATCATCAGCACCAGCAGGGGCCCCGTTGCGATCAGCCGAAGGCCATGTCGGGTGAACCGTGGCGCTAGCGCCGCCGCTGTGGAGCGTCTCTTGTCTGAGGTCACTGGGGTTACCATCGCGCTTGGATTCCTCCCATGAGCCCCTTAGTTCCGCCGGCGACCCAGGGCTCGACCATCGGCGCCCGTCTGGTTCGGCCGGCGGTCCCTTGTGCCCCGTCCTTGGTGTTGGCGAGTGTTCCGATGCTGGCGATGATCACGATGGTTGAGGCAAGGCCGGCGCCTGCAGCGACTCCGCCCACAATGGGGCTGGATATGGCCAGCGCTTCGCCCACGTCTTGCCACCCCTGTGCGACGCTTTCTTCATGCGCTCTCCTCTCGAGTTCGTCGCCCACCGCGAGGGCGCCTCTCCAGAGTAGACCCGAGACGACCCCCGATGCAGCGGAAAATAGTCCGAGCCCAATCCCGTTGCGGAGTGCTTGCTTGGCTTTCTCTCTGCGTATTGCGGTATCCGCGCTGGCACTAGCGCCTGGCTGTCGGTTGAGGCGCCGGACGCGCCGTCGGGCCTCGCGAACCATGGCCGAGTAGGCCCCCTCGTCGGCGGACTGGTCGACGAACGCTTGAAGGTCCTCAATGGCACGGTCTTCCTGCCCAAGGCAGGCTCCGAGCACGCCACGCCAATACAGAAGGTAGGGCTCCGGGCTGGCCTTGTAGGCGTCGCTCACCTGAAGCCAGGTTGCGCTCACGGTGTGAACTGCCCGAGCCACGATGGAGTTGTCTCTGGCTGCCACGTCCGCGCAGTGCTCGGAGTGGATGCTCTGAGCCGCTGTTGCTGCTTCGGTGGGACTCGGGCTCGAGGGCGCTTGCTCCTGGTCCTCTCCGGGAGCTTGCTCGGTGGCTGCGTCGTTGCGCTCTGTTTCGTCTGCTGCCTCTGTGTTCGACGCATCGTCGGCCGCTGTCTCTGCCTGCTCCGTGTCGTCCGAGTCGGAGGCCGCGGCGGTGGTGGCCTCCGCTGGGGGGGGATCTGATACCTGCTCGGTTTCGCCCTGGGCTTCCTCGTCGTTGATCGGGGGCGCATCCGCTGTGCTGTCGTCCGCGCCGCTCGCAGCGGAGCTCTCCCCGGGGCTTGGCTCGGAACTCTCGTCGTCCTCGATTGCTTCATCGGCTTCGGTGGGGGGGGCTTCGGTGGTTTCGATGGCCTCGGCATCTTCAGGGGGCGGTTCGGCCTGCGAGTCAGGGACATCGGTCGCTGGTTCAGCTTCTGTTGTCGACTCGGCGCTATCGCTCTCCGAACCCGGTGTCGCCCCGCTGTCTTTCGGTTCAGCTTCTAGCTTCGCCTCACGGCTCTCGGTCGTTCCGTCCGCTGGGGCTTCGTCGTTGATGGAAGCGTCCTGCGGAGAAGGTGGCGGGCTGTCTTGCTGCTTCGTCGGGCCTGGTTGTTGGCCGCCCGAGTCTTGCTCGCTGCTTGATGGGGTGGCTGCGGTCTCGGCTTGGTCCTGGTCCTCAGCGTCGCTCTCGTCCTCTTGTTCTTGCTCTGTAGCGGATGGTTCATCACTGCCTGTGTCCGACGAGCCCTCCTGAGCTTCGGCGCTGGTGCCGAACAACAGAGTGGCCACCAGGAGCGTTGTAAACCTTGGCGAGACGCCGAGCATCGACGGAGTCTAGCAAGCTGGCCGAGAAGAGCCGAAGGGTCACCTGGGACCCAGGCCCCAGGATGTCGTCCAGGGCAACTCAGGCGGTGCGTGCGGTGATGAGGCAGGATGTTGCCGGAAGTGGAAACGCGCCTTGTGCTGCGCTTGATCTCAACCGGGATCCCGCCATGTGGATGGACGAGGACATCGTGGACCGAGGCCGACTCGTCGAGTCCATGGCTAAGGCGTGGGCTCGGCGCTCGGCGCTCCATGCCGCAGTGGATCGGTGTGATGCCTATCGGTTGATGGATGGTCGCCACGAGGGGGCGCCAGGTTGGACTGTGGACCGCTACGGGCCCTGCGTACTCGTGCAGTGCTTTGGTCGCGGCGGAGCCCCCGAGGAATTGGTCACCGCTCTGGTGGAGCTGTTCCAGGAACGACTTGGCGCGGACACGCCCGTCTTCTTGAAGGAGCGCTTTGGTGTGGGATCGGCCCGAGAGCGGGAAGATGGCCGCCAGGTGGCGGGGCCTGCTCTGGTCCCGGCAGGCGACGATTCCATGGGTCATCGTCCAGGAAGGTTGGTCGTGAACGAGCACGGCCTTCGATTTGGTGTCGACCTGTCCTATGGCCAGAACACGGGCTTGTTTGCCGACGCTCGGTCTGCGCGAGCGTGGGTGCGAGCCAACAGTCAGGGCCGTCGGATCTTGAACCTGTTCAGCTACACCGGAGCTTTTGGCGTTGCTGCGTCGTGTGGTGGTGCCCGATCGGTGACGAACGTGGATAGAGTCCGGTCGGCGATCGAGCGGGGGCGAGTCAACTACAGCCTCAATCAACTGGAGTCAGACAGTCGAACTCACCTGAGAAGTGATGTTTTTGATTATCTGCGGCGCTCCACACGGCGAGACGAGTCGTGGGACGGGATCATTCTGGACCCGCCCCCACGGCCGACGCCTGGCCGGCGGCGTGGCTTCGATCCGCGACGCGACACCGAGAAGCTGTTCGCTCGGGCGCTGGAGCTGTGCGGTGATGGTGCTTGGGTCCTTGGGATGGCAGCTATCCAGAGCCCCTCTCTGTTCGACTTGGGGGAGCAGATCGGAGAGTGGGAGCGGCTTCCCACCGAAGCGGACTTTCCCGTCGTCGAGGGGCGAGGGCGGCGTGCGGCGGTGCTGCAGCTTCGTTGAGCCTGCCCTAAAGGCAGCGGCCCGCTATCCTCTGGACCCATGGCACTCTCTCTCCAGGCAGATCTCACGCTCATCAATGGCGCCCTCAGGCCCGATGTGACGGTTCATGTGGGCGGGGACGGGAGGATCATTGGTGTCGACAGGCCCGGTGATGAGACGGAGGACGAGGCGGAAGGGAACGTGGTGGAGATCTTCTCCGCGACGTCCGGTGAGTTCGCGGCTCCTCAGGGGCGCAAGATTCATCGCCTGAGAAAGCGCGTGCTGCTCCCGGGCTTCGTGAACGCACACTCTCACGCTTTTCAGCGCTTGCTTCGTGGACGTACGGAGTTTCGTGCTCCGGGCCGACCCGATGATGACTTCTGGTCCTGGCGCAATGCCATGTACAAGGTGACCCAAGCCCTGGACCCCGATGAGCTCGAAGCGGTGACCCGCATGGCCATGATGGAGATGCTCCTGGCCGGCTACACCCATGTCGTCGAGTTCCACTACCTACACAACCAGAAGAACGGTCAGCAGTACGATGACCCGGCCGAGCTCTCCCGGCGTGTCCTAGCGGCAGCAGAGTCGGCGGGGATTGGCATCACGCTTCTTCGTGTTGCCTACCAGCGGGGAGGCGTTGGTCTTGCAGCCTCGGTGGAGCAGCGCCGGTTCACAGATCCCGATCTCGATCGCTACGCCCGAGCCTGGGAGGCGACGGTGCCTCTCGTCGAGTTGGGATCCCGGAGGCCGGTCCAGATTGGGATGGCTGCGCACTCCGTTCGCGCCCTGGACAAGGACTTCTTGGAAGGCCTGGGGCGGCTAGCGGAAGAAAAGGGCTGCGTTCTTCATGCGCACGTCGCCGAGCAGCCTCGAGAGGTGGAGGAGTGTCTCCAAGAGCATGACTGTCGTCCTCTAGAGTTGTTGGCGGCTTCTGGTTTGGTGACCGAGCGGTTTACGGCGGTCCACGGTACGTACCTGGCTGCTGAAGAAGCTGACCTGTTGGGAGAGGCCGGTGCCACGGTCTGCATTTGCCCCACTACGGAGCGCAACCTAGGGGATGGTCTTCCGGATCTTCAGGCCTTACAGAGTGCAGGTGCCCGCCTGGCCATAGGCAGCGACTCCCAGGTACGCATCAATCCGTTTGCCGAGCTGCGTGGCCTCGAAGACGGCGAGCGGCTTCGGCTGGGTCGTCGCAATTGCTTGGCTCCTGCTGCCGGCGGTCCAGTGGCTCCCTACTTGTTGGAGGCGGGATCGGCAGGGGGCGCCCGAGCTGGTCAACTGGGCGCAGGCTCGATCGCTCCGGGACAGCGTGCAGATCTGGTTGCTGTTGACCTGGAGGTTCCCATGCTTGCGGGTGTGCTGGAGGGCCGAGAGAGCGACGGGGCGCTCCTGGCCGCGCTGGTCTTGGGCGGCGACTCATCTTGGGTCTGCGATGTGTGGGTGGGCGGTCGTCACGTGGTGGAGGCGGGGCAGCTTCTCCGTTGGCCCTCTGCGGTAGAGGACTATCGGAAGGTAGCTAAGCGCGTGTGGGGCTAGGAGACTGGAGTCCCCATGGTTCTCAGAGCGAAGGTTGGCTGAGTGGAGCCGGCTCCGTAGAGTCCAGGTGCTCGCTAAGATCGCTGACCCAGGCGGAAAGAACGCTACGCATCCACTGAATGCGCCCCGGGAGCGGCTCGAACGAGCGCTCGTCACACCAGAGGCCTTGCTTGAGCTCCAATTGAATGCCCGGCAAGCCCTTGTTGGGTGCCGAGTGACTTCGGACCCCGTAGCCGCCTCGGAACGGGTCATTGAGCCACACGTCCCCCTTGGGCTCGATGCCATTGGCGGCATGCGGCGCGGGGATTGCCATCAACCAGTGCGAAAGTCGATCTGCGGCGAAGCGAGTCAGCGCCGGGGAGCAGGTCAAGAAGGGCTTTCCTGGGCTGGGGTTGCCGTAGTCGTCACCCCGGTTGCTGACCACGCCGTCGGGGCGGGTGCGACCGTGATCGAGTGAGCGTCGGGGCGGTGACGACGACATGGAGTGACCGTCAATAAAGAATCGGGTCCGTGGGTCGGCGACCGCTCGGGCTACGTCTTCGTGGTAGGGCCGGTGATAGCGAAGTACTCGCTCCATGCATTGGTCGGTGTTGGGTTCGCAGCCGGTGGCATAGAGGGGCTGTAGGTCGAAGTCGAGCAGCGGGACCACGCCACCTTCGGATGTTTGACGTTCTGCTCGGTTGGGGTCGGCCACAAAGCGTGACCAGGGATAGCGCGCTGTTCGGACGCCATCGATTGTGTAGATCTGATCTGTGAACACATCGGACTGTGTCCGCAGGAAGTCCTCGTTGACGTGAGGCAGGAATGCGGGCTCGAGCCCTTCGGGCAACGCCACCGCGGCGTGCGGTATGGCGATGAATATGGCGGCCATTTGGCAAGGATAGCGGACGCGGGCAAGAGACACATGGCTCTACTGCTAAACTATGGTTGTGTCGGAAGGCTGCTCTCCCCTCACTGGCGCCTTGCTCGGGTGGATGCGGGAGGATGATTGAGCAGGCCGAGGCCGGTGTGGCCAGGCGGCAAGTTTAGCTCCCGGGTGAGTCGAGGTTGTGATGTCCAGTCCCCAGCAGACTCTAGTTCGAGCCCGTCTGCTCCTCGCTCGCCGGTCGGTGCTTCGGGTCGTTTCGCTTCTCCTGCTCGCACTACTCGTCGCGGTCTTGGGCTGTAATCGGCCCAGGGGTGGCTCGGGAGGAATGGGAACCTTAGGTGGCGCGGCTGCTGGAGATGATGACTCCGGGGTTAATGAAACACCTGATGGCGACGACGACGACGACGACGACGACGATGACGATGACGATGACGACGATGACGACGATGACGATGACGATGACGACGACGGCAACGATGACGACGATGACGACGATGACGACGATGACGACGATGACGGTGATTGCGCGGGAGTTGTTCAGGTGCCTGGAACCACCATCTCTCTCGAGGTGGTCGTCACAGGCTTGAGTTCACCAGTCTTTGTCACCCACGCTGGGGACGGCTCGGGACGTCTGTTCGTGGTGGAGCAAGGGGGGCGTGTGCGGGTTGCTGGTGCCAGTCCAGGCGCATGGACCGAGTGGCTCGACCTGAGGTCCAGGACCTCGTCTGGAGGCGAGCGGGGCCTTCTCTCCATTGCGTTTCACCCACAGTTCCAAAGCAACGGTCGGCTCTTCGCCTACTACACCGATAACTCCGGTGACACGGTGGTCTCCGAGTTCACAGTTTCTGGCAATACACAGTCGGCTCTGCCCGATGTGTCGACCGAGCGGATCTTGTTGACCGAGAGTCAGCCAGCGAGCAATCACAACGGGGGACAGGTGGCCTTTGGTCCTGACGGGTACCTGTACATTGGCCTCGGAGACGGTGGGGGTGGAGGGGACCCCTTTGGGGCAGGCCAGAACCCGGGCACCAGGCTTGCGAAGATCCTACGCATCGACGTCGACACCGGAGAGCCCTACGGGATCCCGCCGGACAATCCCTACGTGGGTGACTCGAGCTTTGTGGGTGAAACCTGGGCGTGGGGCCTACGCAATCCTTGGCGGTTTAGCTTTGACCGGGAGACGGGCCAGATGTGGATTGGGGACGTGGGCCAGAATGCCTACGAAGAGATTGACCTGGGTCTTGCGGGGGCCAACTACGGGTGGCCGGAGATGGAGGGGAACCACTGCTTCAATGCGGGCTGTGATCCGTCGCTATTTCAAGCACCAGTCCACGAATACGAGCAGCCTGTGGGCCGCTCGGTGACAGGCGGTTATGTGTATCGAGGCTGTGTCATGCCGGACTTGGTGGGGCACTACCTGTACTCGGACTACAACTACTTCGACTCTCCCATCTGGTCCCTTGAGTGGGACGGTCAAAGTGCCAGTGTCGGCAGCGCCAGTCTGCCCTCTACGGGCACTCTCATCTCTTCGTTTGGTGAGGATGAGCAGGGGGAGATCTACATCGCGGATCATTCGGGAGGACGCGTCCTCAAGGTCGTGCCCCTCAACTAGAGCTGAGCCTGGTCGTCCGGTCCGCGCGGACTCAGCGCACGAAGCGCACCCGGCGTGCTAAACCCCGCATATGTCAACTTCCGTGCGCTTGTCTCTTCTCCCCACATTCCTCTTGTTGTGTCTCTTCCTGGTGGTGCCGGGACCGGGATGTTCGTCCGGCCCGGGTGGCCGAGGCGATGACGATGACGACCAGGGAGATGACGATGCAGGGAGCGATGACGATGATGTCTCTGGCGACCCGTGTGAGGGTGTAGCGACTGTCTCTGGCACATCCATAGCGCTCGAGGAGGTGGCCACAGGCTTGTTTGCGCCGGTGTTCGTCACCCACGCTGGGGACGGCACTGGGCGCCTGTTCGTTGTGGAGCAGGGAGGCACTATCGTGGCCCTTGCCGAAGATGGCTCCAAGTCCACCTGGTTGGACATCGACTCGTCAGTCACCGTGGGGTCGGTGCCTTCCGGAGACGAACGCGGACTTCTTGCCTTGGCCTTTCACCCGGACTTCTCCACCAACGGCCGCTTCTTTGTGCATTACAGCGGGTCGGGTGGAGCCACTACGGTCTCGGAATTCCAAGTGAAGGGAGACCCTCTGACAGCCCTTCCTTCCGCTGGGACAGAGAGGGTGCTGTTGACTGCCAACCAGCCCGCCTCCAATCACAATGGGGGGCAGATCGCCTTTGGCCCCGACGGATATCTCTACATTGGTCTCGGAGATGGCGGGGGAGCTGGCGATACGTTCAGCAATGGCCAAAACCGGGGCACGCTGCTAGCGAAGATTCTGCGCATCGATGTGGATGGCGGCGATCCGTACGAGATCCCTGCGGACAACCCCTTTGTGAACGACTCCAGCTTCCCTCCTGAGGCCTGGGCTTGGGGGCTGCGCAACCCTTGGCGTTTCAGCTTCGATCGGGAGACAGGCCTGATGTGGATCGGGGATGTGGGTCAGAATTCCTATGAGGAGATCGACGTGGGTGTGGCCGGTGCCAATTACGGGTGGCCGGAGATGGAGGGGAACCATTGCTACGCAGGAGGCTGCGACCCCTCTCTGTACGAGGCGGCAGTCTTCGAGTACGAGCAGCCCACTGGGCGCTCTGTGACCGGTGGCTACGTGTACAGGGGCTGTGTCATGCCTGATGTGCTCGGCCTCTATTTCTACTCGGACTACAACTATTTCGACTCGCCCATCTGGTCCCTCCAGTGGGATGGTGAGGCTGCGACCTCGGGACCCGCAACGATCAACTCCACGGGCTCGCTCATTTCGTCCTTCGGTGAGGATGAGCAGGGCGAGATCTATGTCTGTGATCACACCGGCGGTCGCTTACTCAAGTTGGTTCCGGCGACCCGCTGACTGGTCCACTTCGGCACAGGAGGAGGCTCTTCATGTCCCACCGCGTTGTTCTTTGCACCTGTCCGCCGGACGTGGCGGAGGGAATTGCACGTCAGGTGGTGGAAGGCAGGATCGCTGCATGCGTCAACATTGTCCCGGCCGTTCAGTCGGTGTACCGCTGGGAGGGGAAGATGTGTGCCGACGCGGAGTCCTTGTTGATCATCAAGACAACCTCCTCCCGGGTGAGCGAGCTGACGGAGCGGTTGCTCGAGATTCACCCGTATGACGTGCCCGAGGTCATCGCGTTGCCCATTGAGAGCGACGTTGGCAATGCTCGGTACCTGCAGTGGTTGACTGCTGAGTCCGAGGGGTGATGGAACCGACTGGCGTGGATGCTGACGAGCCGACCGAACCCTCCGGCCGCGTCCTCGATAGCCCCCCCCCACTTCGACACTGGGTCTTGTGGGCTGGAGCCCTGGGCTTTGGCCTGACCTTTGTGCTGTCCCTTCGACCCACAGGCTTGCCCCAGGGGCTGACCCCTGAGGGGCTGCGCACACTGGGGGTGGCCTGGATGATGGCTTGGTGGTGGATCGGCTCCGGTTTGCCTCTGGCGGTGCCGGCGCTGCTACCTCTGGCCTTGTTTCCACTGCTGGGGATTGCCGACAGCAAGGTGGCAGCGCGCCCATACGCCGACCGCATGGTGTTGCTCCTCATGTGCGGCTTCTTGCTGGCGATGGCGGTGGAGAAGTGGAACCTGCATCGGCGTCTTGCTCTGCTCGTCTTGGTGCGGGTGGGTCGGAGTCCTGGAACTCTTGTGGCTGGTGTGATGGCGATCACGGCGGTGCTGTCCATGTGGATCTCCAACACGGCCACAACGCTGATGATGCTTCCCATCGTGCTCGCCCTGGTCGTGGCCGCCAGCGGGGAGAATGAGGATGGGGCGGCCAACCAGCGCTTCGGCCAGCTGATGCTGTTGGCTCTGGCCTATTCGGCCTCCATGGGGGGCATTGCTACTCCGGTGGGGACCCCGCCGAACCTGATCTTTGCCGGTGTGTATGCGGATCAGTTTCCCGCCGCACCTGAGATCGACTTTATGGCCTGGATGCGCGTGGGGCTTCCCGTTAGCGCCATCTTGCTGGTGATGTCGTGGTGGTTGTTGAGCCGGGTGCTCTTGCCCCTGCCCACGGGCTATCGCCTTGGCGACCGGAGCGTCTTGCAGGAACGACTGCGGGCGGTGGGGCCTTGGCGTGCCCCTGAGGTGCGGGTCGCCATTGGCTTTGCCATCACCTGCTTTCTGTGGGTTTTCCGAAAGGAAATTGGCCTGCCTGCGGAGGTCCACGACTCGACGGTGGCCGCCTTCATGGCCGTCCTCTTCTTTCTCGCTCCATCGGGTGCGGCGGCAACGGAGCCTCGTCGGTTGCTCGACTGGGGGGACGCGAGTCGGCTGCCGTGGGGCCTGCTCATCTTGTTCGGTGGAGGGATCGCTCTCTCTACCGGCTTCAAGTCCACGGGCCTGACCGAGTGGTTGGGCTCCGAGTTGACCCCTCTGACAGAGTTGCCCGCCGTGTTGATGATCGCCGGGATTTGCCTGTGTGTGACGTTCTTGACGGAGCTGACCTCCAACACGGCGACGACGGCCTTGATCTTGCCCGTGCTTGCGGCGACGGCCCTAGCCACCGGTGTGGACCCGCTCCTGTTGATGATCCCCGCAACCCTGGCGGCTTCCTGCGCCTTCATGCTGCCAGTCGCCACCGCGCCCAATGCAATCGTAGTGGGCTCGGGGGCCGTGGATCAGCCCACGATGGTGCGTACGGGGCTCGTGCTCAACGCCATTGGCGTTGTGCCCATCACTGTCGTTGTGCTCCTACTGACCTGAAGCGGGGCAGCAGAGCCGCACCACAGTTTGGCGAGCTCACCCTCAGGTCACACGCAGAACCTCAGAGACGGTCGTGCGGCCCTTGCGCGCCTGTCGCAGACCCACATGCCGCAGGGTCGGAATTCCCCGTTCCTTGAGTACCTTCTTGTATTGAGCTGCATCCGCCTTGCCCTTGATCAGCATGCGGAGCTGGTCGCCGATGTCCACGACCTCAAAGATGCCCCGACGCCCCTTGAAGCCTGTTCGCATGCACTTGTCGCAGCCACCCGAGCGCTTGAGCTCGGTGCCCACAGGGAAGGCGTTGTCGAACTCTACGGCGCCCTTGTGTTCGTGCTTGTAGTCCTCTGCGCAGTCGGGGCAGTTGAGGCGGATCAAGCGCTGAGAGACGACCCCCAGCAGCGCGTTGGCCACGATGTAGGGCTCTAGGCCGAGGTCAATCAACCGAGTGATGGTCGCAATCGTCGAGTTGGTGTGCATCGTCGACATGACCAGGTGCCCAGTCAGGCTTGCCTGGACTGCGATGGCGGCAGTCTCGGCGTCTCGCATCTCGCCCACCAGGATGACGTCCGGGTCCTGTCGGAGGATCGATCGAAGGCCCGAGGCGAACGTAAAGCCGGCCCTGGGATGGACCTGGCCTTGTGTGATCTGGTCGAGCTGGACCTCGATGGGATCCTCGAGTGTGACCACGTTTCGGCGGGTCGTGTCCAGCTCGCTGAGCATGCCGTAGAGAGTGGACGTCTTGCCTGCGCCGGTGGGCCCGGTGACGAGCAGCAGACCGTCGGGTCGTTGGAACATCTCCCGCAGGGTGCGCACCTGGCCGGCCCCTAGGCCCAGCCGATCCAACTTGATCAGATCGTTCCCGTGAAGGAGGCGCAGCACGACCTTCTCGCCGTCGATGCACGGAAAGGTGGATGCCCGGACGGAGACTGTTTTCGATGAGCTGACCTCGCTCTGGAACGTGCCGTCCTGGGGCTGGCGCGTCTCGGTCATGTCCATGCGACCCAGAACCTTGATGCGTCGCGACATGGCAGCTGCCGCGTCGGCTGGGAGCTCACCTTGCTCGGACATGACACCATCCACCCGGAAGCGCACCCGCAGCCGGTCCTTCCGCGGCTCAAGGTGAATATCCGAGGCTCGATTTGCGACGGCCTTTCGGATCAGATCATCCAGTGCGCGGATGACCTCGCTGCTTCCCTGAGCACTGCCTTTGGCCACGTCAAGCCCCTCCTGAGTTGGTTCGGACAAAGAGGATACCGGTTTCCCTGCCGCGCAGTCTTGTCTACCTCCGGGCCGCGCAGGCCTGGCGTGCCGCAGCACTCCGCCCGCGGGATGTAGCGGCTCAAGGTTCCACGCCGACTGGTGGCATTAGTTTCTTGTGTTGCGGGCAGCGGTGTTGTGGGACTGTGACGATTGTTCATCGTTTCCATGTTTCCGGTGGCTTGGCGGCTCGATGCTGGTATCGGTAGATCGCGCGCTCTACCGTTTTGGTTCAGCTGCCTGGGAGTGTTGTCCGTGCGTTTCTTGACCACAGGCTTGGGAGTTCTCTTACTTCTGACCGTGGGTCTGGGCTGTGGGGCATTTGGTCCCGGCCAGGGCATGGGCGCTGACGGCCTTGTGGACGCAGACCCTTACGGGGACGGCGGAGCGCCCACTGATGACGATGACGGTGATGACGCCCTGTTGCTTCACTGTGAGGCGCAGCCCCCCTCTCTGACCATTCACGGTGACGAAGGTGGTTCTGCTCAACTGTTGGTGTCGCGCATTGCGGCCGATGGAGCGCTTGAGCCGGCCTCCAATGTGCAGTGGTTTGTCCTCGACGATTTCGGAGGCACCGTCGACTCCAGCGGTGTGTACACACCGCCTCCGACACATGGCGGCCGCGTAGAGATCGAAGCGACTGTGGATGGCCTGCAGGGTATTTGTGCGCTCGAGGTCTACCTGGAGATGGAAGCGATCGACTCTTCTGCAGCTGCGGTGCAGCCCGAGGTCCTCGACCTGTCCCCGGAGGTAGATGACGGCTGTGGCCCGGATCTGATGTACCCCTTGGGGGGGAGTGTGCTCGCCAGAGATCTCGGCGAGCCCGTGCTTCAGTGGACGGTTCCGGTGGAACTCAATGTCTTCGTGGTCACCATCGAGAATGCCTTTACCTCCCTCAAGACTCTGACGATGGACGAGAGTTGGGCGCCCAGTCCCTCCCAGTGGGCATCGCTGACCCATGATGCTGGTGGAGAGGAGCTGACGTTCTCGGTCGCCGGAGGCCTCGTCGATCCCGCCACCTTCGACCTCGTGTCTGGTCTCTGCCGGGACTCTTCGTCCACGTCTTCAGGCGTGTACCAGTTTGGTACGGCCGGCACCGTCTACTACTGGAGCCCAGCCACCTCCGGGCTCTGGAGTGTCGGTGTGGGTGCGGCGGGAGCCCAGGCCTGGTTGGACAACGAGTCCACCGGACACTGCGTCGGCTGCCACACGGTCAACCTGAGCAACTCGGACCGCATGGCCATGGTCTACGGGGGCGGGAACGGCTGGGCCGTCGCTGTGGATGTGGCGACTCCCGAGGCCCCCGTCCTGGAGCCGGAGATTCGCCCCGGGAACTTCACTGCCCTCAACTCGGACGGAACCCGCTTGATCCGGAGCTACGAGGGAGAGCTGTATTTGGATGATCTGGTGACCGACACAATCATCGGAACGCTTCCTGTGACGGGGCACGCGACCCACGTCGACTGGGCACCCGATGGCAGCCGAGTCGTCTATGCGTCCTGCAGCTACGCCAACGATCGTTACGACTGGCAGGTGTGGGGCTGTGAGATTCGATCGGTGGATGTACTGCCGGATGATCAGTTTGGACCGGAGACCGTCATTGTTCCTGCCGACCCCGACTGGAATTTTTACTACCCCACGGTGAGTCCCGATGGAAACTGGGTTGCCTTCAATCGCCACGCAGGTGGGGACTCAGAGCGCACAGCCTACGCCAACCCCGAGGCTCAGTTGATGTTGGTCTCTCTGTGGGGCGGCGAGCCCATTCTCTTGAGCAATGCGAGTCTGCCTGGCCAGACCAACAGTTGGCCCCGGTGGGGACCCACGGAGGGGGACTTCGCTTGGCTCACATTCTCGAGCAAACGCCCTTATGGAACGACGTCGCACAATGTGTCGCAGATCTGGCTGAGCGCCATCAACTTCAACGATGCCGTGCAGGGGGTGGACGCAAGCTCGTCTCCCATGTGGTTGCCATCGCAAGACTCGGGCACGGGAAACCATCGCCCTGTTTGGGTGCCTCGCTACTGAAACGCCGGTGATCAGCCCCGCTCTCGGCCCCTAAAGATTCTTCGACACCTGGCCGATGAAGAGAGGGACGTCGGGACCGGACTTCACCGGACCGAAGCTGGGTTGTTGAGCGATGGCCAAATTGGATGTGGACATCGGCTTTGAAGAAGAGGACCGGTGGGAAGGTCTGGCCCGCCTGTTCGATGACGTCGTTCAGGACTACTGGGGCGATGGGGACGAAGACCTCTCCTCGTTGGAGGTGGAGGAGATCGACCCGGTCACGGGTGTCTACGCCGAGGCGCCGTTCTCCGAGCTCTTGAGAGAGGCGATTCAGGCCGCTCAAGAGATCCGCACCCTGCGAAAGAACGCGCCGGCTGGCACGGTCGTCATCGCTCTTCTCGCGGTCCGACTGAAGGACTGGGACCGACTCGGGTCGTTTCTGGGAGAAGGGGGCCGGGGCGAGGTCTGCGCTTGGGTGGCTCGGCGGCTGGAAGAGCTTTTGCGGCTGGACGATGACATCGGTCGCACTCGACCCGACACGTTTGTCTTGATGCTTCGTGGCATCGAGCCTGACCAACTGCAAGACCTTGCGGATCGATGCACACAACAGGTGGAGTCCAACCTCTGTGAGGTCCACGCGGACCCTATTCAGATCCGTGTTGCGTGTGGCACCGTTACTTGGGACGGGGAGAGGGCTGACCGTCTCCTCGAGTCAGTCTGGCGGGCAGCGGACTCGGAGTAGCTTCCCGCATCGCTTGCGCTCGAGCCAGCACAGCAGGTTGTTCCTTGCCTCGATGCGTCCGGACGTTGCCGCCCAGCCCAGTCGTCAGCCAACAAAGCGCTTCAGTTGAGCCTCAGCGCGGGCTGCGTACCCGCCGCCAAAGAGGTTCGCGTGAACCAGCAGGGGGTAGACGTTCCACAGGTCGACTCGATCGCCGTGGCCCGGTTGGAGCGGAAAGGCCGCCTCGTAGGCTTCATAGAACGGTGGAGGAAAGCTACCAAAGAGATGGGTGAAGGCGAGCTCGGCCTCACGGCAGCCGTGGTGTGTCGCCGGGTCATAGATCCAGGGCTGGCCCAGACTGTCTGCCATCCAGTTGCCTCCCCACAGGTCTCCATGCAGCAGCGCCGGGCTGTCGGGTGTCTTGGGAAGGATCTCCGTTGCCCGTTGTTGGAATCGATCGATGAGCAAGAGCAGGCTGGTGGGCAGAAGCCTCGCCCCAATCTCCGCTTGGGCGCGCAGCCTGCTGGCGAAGAAGGGGCCTGGGCCATTGTCGGCTGAGATGGGTGTGTTGTGCTGGGGGAGTGAGCCGATCCAGTTGTCTTCGACCCAACCGTAGGTAGGGCTGGAGTGACGATGCAGGGCAGCGAGCCCCTCGCCCAGTCTTGTGGCTGCTTTCGGAGAGGGGGCAGGCCGTCCATCGATCCAGCCGAGCGCCAGGAAGTCCTCGTCTACCGCTAAGACCGGGGCTACGGAGATCAGGCCTTCGGCATCACACGCGCTGGCGAGGGCGCCTAGCCCTCTCGCCTCCTTGGGGAAGATGTCCGGGAGAGGACTCTTGTTGGTCTTTACGAAGAAGGGCCCATCCTTGCTCTCGACCCGATACGCTTCGTGAATATCTCCGCCGCTGACGCGGCTGACGGAGCATTGCTGGGGCTCGTAGCCCATGCGCTCCAGGATGGACCGGATCACGACGGGGAGGAGTGCAGCGTGAGCGCGAAGTCGATCAGGGGGTCCATACCCGCTTCGATCAGCTCGTAGACCACCTGGAAGCCGCCTGCGCCTCCGTAGTAGGGGTCTGGTACGTCCGGGGAGCCTGCCCCCTCTACGAAGTCCATGAAGCGGACGATGTGGGGTTCGGTGTTGCCCGGCTGCCGCTCCAGAATGTCCCTCTCGTTTTGGCGGTCCATGGCCACCAGGAGGTCGAAGTTCCGGTAGTCGGCGGCGGTGAGTCGACGGGAGATCAGGTCGCTGATGTCGATGCCGTGTTGCCGGGCGACCGTGACGGAGCCCGGATCCGAGCCGCCGCCGTTGTGATACGCCGAGGTCCCGCACGAGTCGACCGCCAAGTCCTCTCCAAGGCCGCGTTGCTCAATGGCGTGCCGCAACACACCGTGGGCAAGGGGGGAGCGGCAGATGTTGCCCAGGCAGACGAAGAGGACGCGAATCACAGGGCAGGCCGCCGCCGTCGCCCCACCAGAGCACCGAGAGCGATGAGCGTCAGGGGGTAGAGCGAACCCTTGTGGCCGTCGGCGCCCACAGAGCAGCCACAGCCAACCTGGCTGTTGGCGTTGGCCTGACAGTCGTCGTCTTCGGCATCGACTGCGCCATCGCAGTTGTTGTCCACTTCGTCCTGGCAGTCCTCGGTGGCGCTCGAGTTGACCAATGGGTCGCTGTCATCGCAGTCGGCCCCTCCGCACTCGACCTTGCTCTCACCGTCCTCGTCGGAGTCGTGGATGAACCCCTCGTCGACCGTGCCATCGCAGTTGTTGTCCACGAGGTCACAGATCTCGGTGGAGTCGATGTGGAGCGTGGCGTCCGTGTCGTCGCAATCGCCCTCGCACGGGGTCTGCCCGTCGCCGTCGCCGTCGACCTCTTGTTGGGCGTCGCCTCCTGCTCCGGTGGTGGCATCGCAGTCGTCATCGATTCCGTTACATAACTCGGTTGCGCCGGGGTACACGCTGGCGGTCGTGTCGTCGCAGTCTGCACAGTCGAGGCTCAGGTCGAGGTCGCTGTCGATCTCGCCACCGCCGTCGCCCTCCTGGGAGATGAAGTCTGCAGATCCATTGCAGTCATTGTCTTGGCCGTCACAGACCTCTGAATTGGCGGGGAAGTTGGCTGGGTCGAGGTCGTCGCAGTCGTCTCCCCCGCACTCGGGGATGGATGCGGAGTCGCCATCGACATCGGACAGCAAGTCGCTGCCCGTGCAGTCCTGGTCGATGCCGTCATCGCAGGTCTCGGACGCGAAGGGAGAGAGGTTCGGGTCACTCTCGTCGCAGTCGTCGCAGATGCTCGCTCCGTCCCCGTCGGCATCGATCCCTGGGTGGACCTGGTCGTCATCGTCGTCACAGTCATCACCGGTCGTGCAGTCTATGGACACGTAGCCGTCTTGATCCAAGTCTCGGTTGTCGACCAGACCGTCGCAGTCGTTGTCCACGAAGTCGCCGCACTCTTCAGGCAGGCTGGGCCCCTGAATCGCGGAACCATCGTCGCAGTCGACACAAGCGTGATCTCCATCAGCATCTGCATCGATCCCTGGATTTAGGGTTGGATCCTGGTCATCACAGTCGGTGCCGCCCGCACAGTTGATATCGGTGTAGCCATCCCCGTCACTGTCTGGGGCTAGATCTTCGCCGCTGCAGTCCTGATCAATGCCATCGTCGCAGACGTCTATCTGGCCTGGGAATACGCTGTCATCGTCGTCATCGCAGTCATCGCAAGCGTTGGCGCCATCGCCGTCGTCATCGATGCCTGGGTGGATCTCATCGTCACTGTCGTCACAGTCGTCACCCAGCGAGCACAGGTCGCTGATGTACCCATCTCCGTCTTCGTCGCCGCCTTCGTCCACGATGTCATCGCAGTCGTTGTCGATGGCATCTGCTGGGCAGTCAATCGCTTCGGGGTTGACGGAGGGATCGGCACCGTCGCAGTCCCCACCGAACTCCTCGCAGCCGTCTACGTAGCCGTCTTGATCTGCGTCATCGGTCACCAGTGTCTCGAAGTGAAGTGTCCACTCGTTGAGAATCGAGGTGTTGGAAAAGGTGGCCTCGGTGTCGGTGACCTGGATCGTCCAGGTGCCGTTGGGGTCTTCGCCGTCGAAGCTGGACAGTGACTCGTTGGGCTGGAAGCTCCCGGTGCAAGGGGTTGAGCAGCTGTCCACCAGGTCAGTGGCCTCGTCGTCTAGCACCGTGTCCACCAGGTTGTTGAGCGCTCCCTCGGTACTGCCGGGAGCGACCAGTTGGACGATGGTGCCGGATGGAGAGGTGAGTGTGATCTCGAGTTCTTCGGGCGCGACATGCAGGATGTAGACCGTCACGTCCAGGTCGTCGATGATCGCAGGTCCTACGTTGACATCCTGGCTGTCGACTGCCGCGCCAGAGATAAAGGCGGGATCGGGGATTTGGCTGAACGGAGTTGCCGCCGCGGTGGCCGGTGAGCCCGGGAGAGTCCCGACGTTGAGGTCGGCGCCATCGTCCAGACCGTCACAGTCGGAGTCCTCCCCGTCACAGAGCTCGCTAGCACCTGGGTAGACCGTCTCGTCGTCGTCGTCGCAGTCTTCACCGCCACAGGCCTCGTCGTCGAAGCCGTCCTCGTCCAAGTCGTCGCAGGTCTGACTCTTTGCCGTCCCCGGGAGTGCGAGCAACGCTGCCGCGAGCGTAAGGGCCAAGACAGGAGCGAAGCTGGAGGGAGACATTCCGCCTAGCTGCTCCCGAGGCGCCGTCGTCGGCCGAGACCCAGCAGTGCGAAGAATAGGGCGAGGCTCCAGGGGGCCGGCTCCACTCCGGCTCCCACGTTGCTCTCACAGTCGCAGCCAGACGAGCGGAACTCGCAGTCATCATCGTCGAGGTCGGCGTCTCCATCACAGTCGTTGTCGATGCCGTCCGCGCAGTCTTCGGGATCCGATGGGCTTGCGTCGGGGTTGTTGTCCGCGCAGTCGTCTCCACCGCAGGCTTCTCGCTCGTGGCCATCCTGGTCAGAGTCTCGGATAACGCCCTCGTCGGCCTCTTCGTCGCAGTCGTTGTCCAATTCGTCACACAGCTCGGTGGCGCCTGGGAAGATCTCAGCGTTGGTGTCGTCGCAGTCGTTATCGCAGATGGGCACCCCGTCTTCGTCTTCATCGACCTCGTTGCCCTCTTCCCCTGGGGAGCCGAAGTCCGCGAGGCCGTTGCAGTCGTCGTCAATGCCATTGCAGGCCTCAAGCGCACCTGGGTTGATGACAGCGGCATCGTCGTCGCAGTCGTCGCCGCCACACTCTGCGTCGAAGTAGAAGTCTTCGTCGGCGTCGATCTCGTAGGACTCTCCATCGCAGTCGCGGTCGATGCCGTCACAGAGGTCCTCGGCCTCGGGGTAGATGCTCTCGTCGAAGTCGTTGCAGTCGAGACCGCCGCAGTCTTCGTTCAGCGCTCCATCGCCGTCATTGTCTGACACCAGGTCTCCGTCATTTTCTTCGCCAGCACAGTCCTGGTCGATTCCGTCATCGCATATCTCGACAGCGTCAGGGTTGATGGCTGCGTCGGCGTCGTCACAGTCGTCGCAGGCGTTAAAGCCATCTTCGTCCACATCGAGGTCGGGGTTCACTTCCGGATCGTCGTCATCACAGTCATTGCCATTTGTGCAGTCGCTGGAGATGTAGCCATCATCATCAGCGTCCAGGTTGTCGACGACGAGATCGCAGTCGTTGTCTAGGAAGTCACCGCAGATCTCGCTCTGGCTGGGGCCTACCAACTGCTCCTCATCGTCACAGTCGTCGCAGGCGTTGTCGCCATCTCCGTCGTTGTCCACGCCCGGATTGACTGTGGGGTCATTGTCGTCACAGTCGTTGCCTCCGACACACAGAATGTTGACGTAGGAATCGGCATCCACATCGGTCTCAGCATCGACCCCATCGCAGTCTTGATCGATGCCGTCGCCGCAGGTCTCGGGATTGCCAGGGAAGTTGGTGGAGTCGTCATCGTCGCAGTCGTCGCAGTTGTGGCTTCCATCTCCATCCAGATCCACGCCGGGGTTCAACGACGCATCGCTGTCGTCGCAGTCGTCACCATTTAGGCACAGGCTCTCGTCGAAGTAGCCGTCATCATCCACATCGGGCGCGGCGTCCACGTTGTCACAGTCCTGGTCGATGCCATCACCGCAGATCTCACCGGCTCCCGGGTTGATGGCCGCACCGTCGGCAACGCCATCGCCATCGTTGTCGGCACCGGTGTCGTCGCAGTCACCGAACCCGGGGCAGTCCACGACCCAGCCATCGCCATCTTCATCGACGATGGTAGGCGCAAACTCGAACTCGAGAGACCAACTGTCGAGGACGCCCTCATTGCCAGCCACGCCGTCGGAGATCCGAAGCGTCCAAGTGGCTGCGGCCGTACCTGGGCTCGGGTCTTCTCCTGCAAAGGCACTCAGCGCATCCACTGGGATGAACGCGCCTGTGTAGGGCTGAGAACCGTTGATGATGAGCGTCACAGCTGTGTCGTCGAACAGGGTGTTGTCGAAGCCCAGTCCGTCATCGTCGTCGTCGTCGCCGCTGGAGTCGTCGTCGTCGCCCGTGTCGCCCTGGAA
>PBPL01000219.1 GCA_002724675.1 Deltaproteobacteria bacterium
GGCAACGCAGCAATGACGGAGTTCGAGGTCAATCCCGAGCCGATCGTGACCTGCCCCACCTGCAAGTCGGGCAACATCATCGAGAGCCCCACGACCTACGTCTGCGACAACCAGTCCTGCGAAAAGATTCAGGTGCCCCGCGAGATTTGCAAGCGAGAGCTGACGCGCACAGAGGCCGAGTCGCTGTTCGGTGGGAACGAGACCGCCTTGCTCGAGGGGTTCACGTCGAAGGCGGGCAAGCCCTTCTCAGCGACGCTCTACCTCAAGAAGAATGGCAGACACGGCTTCCGATTCCCGGACCGAAACTAGCCGCCTCGGCAGGCAGACTCTCAGCCGCGGCGGCCACCGCCGCGGCCACCGCCGCCGCGGCCCTTGCGGCCACCGCCACCGCCTTCGCCACCCGTCTTGCGACCTCTTGAAGCTCCTGCACGTCGTCCAGCGCGAGCAGGTCCCCTCCCCTTGCGGGCCTGAGGCCTAGCCCAGCCCTTGTTGCGATAGGGGCGACCGTCCTCGGCCACGCGACTCTCCCGGTCTTCGGGAGGAGGGGGGGGCAAGCGAAGGGTCTCAGCCACCGCCTTCCGAACCTCCCAGGAGACGCGCAGGGGACGCTTTCCAGGCTCAATGACTTGACGCCGCAGGTGCTCCAGCTCGCCCTTGCTGAGCGCGCGGGTCCCACCCACCTCTACACCCCGCAGCGTAATGCCACCGAAGCCCACGCGCTTGAGCTTCAAGGTGCGGTGACCAATGTGGTCAATCATGCGACGAATGATGCGGTTGCGACCCTCCTGAATGGTGATCAGCAACCAGGTAGATGGCCCCGAGCTCTGGACCACGGACACCAGAGCCGGCTCCGTTGGCCCATCTTCGAGGCGCATCCCGCGGGTCAACATCCCCAACTGACGCTCGGTGGGAGTCCCGCTGACCTTGACCAGGTAGGACTTGGCCACCCCATAGGACGGGTGGGTGAGACGATAAGCGAGGTCGCCGTCATTGGTCAGGAGCAGGACGCCCTCGGTGTTGAAGTCGAGGCGTCCCACGCTGTGCAGACTGAGAGGGGCTTCGGGTAGGAGATCGAAGACAGTTCGTCGCTCCTGCGGGTCATCGCGACTCGTGATGGTCCCCTTGGGCTTGTGTAGGACCAGGTACACCGGGGCCGGCACGGGCGGCAGCGGATGGCCATCCACCAGCACCGTTTCCTGTTGGGGATCCACCCGCTGGCCGGGCTCGGTGATCACCTTCCCGCCCACCTGCACACGACCCTCCCGGATCATGCGCTCGGAGCCGCGCCGTGATGCGAGACCGCGCTCTGCGAGGATCTTCACGAGGTGATCGACAGCCATAGCTCCCTCCGACTCAGACCCCGGCCAGCACGCTACCCAACTTGATCAGGATGCCCATGGGCATGGCCAACAATCCCTGGAAGACCAGGAAGAGAATGATCAAGAACGACAACGTGGGATTGAAGCTCAAGAGGTTTCGCGCCATATCCCCAGGTAGAAAATAGGCCAAGACCTTGCTCCCATCCAGGGGCGGCAGAGGGATCATATTGAACGCCGCCAGCAGCGCGTTCAGATAGATGCCGGTCACCGCCATGTCGAACACCAGGCCGAGCACCCCCACCTCCGAGCGCACTCCAAGGGTGAACAGGCCACGGCACAAGAGCGCAAAAACGACGAGAAGCGCTAAGTTGCCCACTGGCCCGGCCAGCGCGATCAGCATGGAGTCCCGTGGGGCATCCCGCAGGTTCCGCGGGTTGAACGGAACCGGCCGAGCCCAACCGAAAATAAAGGGAAACATGGCCCCTGGGGGGGTGACAAACAGACCCATCAGCGGCATCGCTACGGTCCCCATAGGGTCCATGTGCACCGATGGGTTGAGAGTCAGCCGTCCTGTCCAGGCAGCTGTCTTGTCTCCCAGCCGATAGGCAGCAAGGGCATGGCAATACTCGTGAAACACCAGGCTGAACAAGAACACCGGGCCCGCCGTCAGGAGCAGAGTCAGCTTGTCGAGCAGCAGGTCGGCGGACATCGCTAGTTCCTGAGGCAGAGGAGGCCCCCTGTCGGGGCACAGTGAAGAGATTCAGGGGCTTCGAGCGAGCCGAAGATGGCACTGGCGACCGCCGTTTTCAAGTGCTCGGGTCACGACCTGCAACATCCAGCGCTACAAACTCGACCTAGCGGTGCCGCCCAAAGACCCAAGAGCCGGCCTCAGGGCGTGGACAGACCCAGGAAGTCCAGCGCGTCGTCCGTCGACCTCAATTGGCCTCGAAGTTGGGCGATCCGCACCTTCGTCAGGGCCTGGCCGACTGCCGGTCCCTCCACCATTCCTGCGGCCAACAACAAGGCACCATCCACGAGGGGCGCGATAGCAGAAACGACCGACTCATAGCGCTTCACTGCACCAGCAGTCTGAGGGTGAAGGGCCACCAGAGCCCCTCGTGTGGGCTCATCCAGAGCAGCGAGACACTGCTCCAGCACGTCGTCCGTAACCTGTGCTGCCAGATCCTGTTGGGCGCGGCCGATCGCCTGGTGTTGCATCAACCACGAGCCGCGGTGCTCCTGCAATCCAAAGGCCTCCAAGGCGACATCCGACTCTTGGGCAGACAAGCTCATCCGTCCTGCCAACCACCAACACATGAGCACATCCGAAGGCGCTACTGTGCGACCCTGACCCCGCAACGCGAACATGCGGCCTACTGCTTCGAGGGCTGGCGAATCTCCACTGAAGCCGAGCGCCTGGGGCACCTTGTTCTCGCTGAGCCACCGAACCACAGCGAAGGGGTCCGGCTCGCTACAGACTCGGCCCCACTCCGCGCGAAGCCGGTCCCCGCCCACCGTGGTCAACGCTTCAAACCCCGTAGCTACGATGTCCGCCAAGGCAGCCAGGGTGGCGTCTACTGGCTGGAGACTCAGTCGAACGACGAACCGGGCCAGGCGAAACACGCGCGTTGGATCGTCTCGGAACGAGCCTGCATGGTGAATGCGGAGCAAGCCAGCCCGTAGGTCGGCCTCCCCCCCCTGGGGATCGATCCGCTCCCACAGGGGCTCGGGCCACAAGCGCTCCGCCATGGCATTGATCGTGAAGTCACGCCGCTTCAGATCAGCCGCAAGGTCGCTTGGCGCCACCTCTGGCAGCGCCCCAGGGTGCCTGTAGGACTCACTGCGGGCGGTGACCAGATCAATGGCAGCCGACCCATCGGCCCCCTGCCAGCTACAGGTCAGAAAGGCGCTGTGGCAGCGCAGCTGTCCACCCCAGCGCTGCTCTAGCGCACGACCAAAGGCCAGGGCATCACCCTCGACGACAAAGTCCAGATCCTTCGCGGCTGCGAGAGGCAGTCCCAGGAGACGATCCCGGACGGGCCCCCCCACGATGTACAGCGACCGACACTCAGGGCAGTCGGCCGCAACGATCTGAAGGCGATCGATCAGCTGGGCTAGGCTGCCCAGGTCCGACGGCGGAGCCAGGCTCCGCTCAGAGGGTCTCGTCATCCTCTCGAGCCGAGTTCTGGTCGGCCTCACCTACCGTCCCCGGGCCCACCTGACTTCGAGGGTGGGCCTCTCGATAGACCTGGTGGAGATGCGCCGGCGCAACGTGGGTGTAGATCTCGGTAGTGGCGATGTCTGCATGCCCGAGCAAGGCCTGCAGTGTGCGCAGGTCAGCCCCGCCTTCGAGCATGTGCGTGGCGAACGAGTGACGGAGCTTGTGCGGAGACAGACTTGGCAAGCCCACTGCCAGTGCATAGCGACTGAGGTTTTTCGTAAAGCCCTGACGGGACAGGGCCCGACCGCCACGTCCCAGGAACAAGAAGGGGCTGGAATTGCCCCGATCCAGCTGTGGCCACCCCTCGTTTAGGTACCGACGGAGCGCTCTGAGCGCCGCGGGGCCCACGGGCACCAAGCGCTCCTTCTCCCCCTTCCCTCGCACGAGGACAATGGGCGGGTCCTGTCTCAACGCATTGCGACGCAGACCGCACAGTTCGGACACTCGCAAGCCTGAGCTGTAGAGAAGCTCAATCATGGCCGTATCGCGTAGCCCCCGCGGTGTCTCCGTGCCGGGCGCCTCGATCAGCGCAGCCACCTGGTCACGCGACAAGACCTGGGGGAGGCGACCTGGAAACCGGGGACTCGAGAGTCGAGCCGCCGGGTCGTCCTTGCGATGGCCATCGGCCACGAGGAAGCGGAAGAAGCCGCGAATGCTCGACACGTGGCGCCCCACCGATCGCGGCGACAGATCCGCCTCATGAAGCGAACGAGTGAAGTCCTCCAAGCAGGCTCGGTCAACCTCACCCACATCGAAAACACCTCGATCTTCGCAGTGCTGAGCCAGCTTGGACAGGTCCCGTCCATAGGCTGCGAGGGTGTGCTCGGACAGGCCTCGCTCCACCCGAAGCACATCGAGGTAGAGCCCGATGAGGCCATCCATAGCCCCCGCGTCACTCACCCGAAGTGCTCCCGCAGCACTGCCAGCAACATGCGGCGACTGCGACGACCCAACTGGTTCCCCCGCCGATTCAGGACATAGAAGCTGTCAGACGCCATGTCATGACGGGTAGCAATCTTGGCGACACGAAGATCGAGTCCGAAGTCCAACATCACCTGAGTGACATCGTAGACCAGGCCCACCCGATCGGGAGTCACTAACTCGACGACCGTCGCCTGATCGGACAACTCATTGCTGACCTCGATGCGCTGCAAGCCACGAGCTCCGGGGTCCCGGGGGGGAGGCGACTGGCTCCGAACGCGCTCCAGCTCCTTGTCGAGGTCTCGCTCTCCTCGGGTGACGCGCTCCAGCAGCTTATGGGCCCGGCGCCACCGCGCGGGATCGGGAATGGCCCGCCCACGCGCGTCCGTCACCGCGAACGTATTGATGCACCCCCCGTCAGTCCTCGATACGGCCTCTGCTGTCTTGATGCTGAACCCACAGGCCGTCAGCACACCCGCTTGCTGCGAGAACGCGCCAGGCCGATCCCAGCTGCACACCACCCACTGGCTGAAGCCCTGGTCTGGCAGCTGACGAACGTGTGTTGCCACTTGGAGCTTCGTGCCATCTTCCCGGTCGCCCGACGCGAGTTGTTCTAGCAACACAGCATAGGTCGCCAGTTGCTCCGGTGCCGTGCGCTCCAGGTAGGTCGGCTCCGAGGGCACCGCCACGTTGAACAAGCGCTCTGCAAGCTGAGGTGCGCTCTTGCGACCCACCTCAGCCGCAAGCAATGCCTCAACCTGTGAGCGAAGCACATCACGCACCTCCGCCGGGTTCGGAGCGGCGCCAGGCTCAAGAGCGGAGAGAGCAGCCTGGTAGCAGTGCTCCAAGAGCGTCTTTTGCCAGTCGGTGAACCGCTGAGGATTGGTGGCTCGCGAGTCAGCCCAGGTGAGGGCCAGCAGATCATCCAGGTGCTCCCGGTCCGGGATCACGGCAGCCAGAGCAGCTCGAGTCTTGGGGTCGTTGAGGTCGCGGTGGTAGGCCGTGTCCGACAACGTCAGGTGATAGCGAACAAGCCACTGCACCCGGGCAATGTCGTGGTCCTCGAAGCCCATACGCCCCAAGATGGTGAGAGCCATCTCAGCCCCCACGCGACTGTGGGCGGAGCCGTGGGACTTGGCGATGTCGTGAAAGAGGCCCGCCAACAACAACGGAGCCCGACGCTCACGGCGTGACCAGGCGTCACTGAACAGCTCGTTGTCCGCCCTCACCTCGTGCGTCCCCAAGGACTCCAGCTCCCGCACGACATAGAGCGAGTGCACATCGACGGTGTACAGGTGGTGCCGGTTGTGCTGCGCCTGACAAAAGCAGGCTCCAAACTCGGGCACGTAGCGACCGAGGAAGCCGCTGCGGTGCATGGCCACCAGAATTCGGAAGACCTCTGGCCCCTCCAACAACTGACGGAAGCGACGGCCTACATCGGGCGACTCACGAAAGCGCTTGTTCACACGACCTAAAGAGGCCCGCACATCCTCCATCGTGTCGTGATGCAGGCGGCCGCCTACTTGCTGCTGAAACTCGAACAGAGAGAGGATCTGGAGCGGGTCTCGCTGAAAAACCTCGGGCTCCACACAGCGTACGGCCCCTCGGCGAAGCACGAACAAGCCGTCGGACGAGGTCTTCTCCACGTCCCGGGCCGTGCGCACCACCGGCGCCGACGGGCCCACTTCCAGCGGAGTGCCGAGCCGCTCCGGGTCATCCGCCCTGCGCTCGTCCCAGTAGAAATCGAGCATCCGAGCCACATAGAGACCACAGGTGTGGGCCATGTTGTACGCGTGCCGATAGTACTCCCCCATAAAGCGCTCCACGGCCAACAGACCCTTGGTGCCCTTGAAGCCCAAGGCACGCGCAACGGGCTCCTGAGATTCGAAGGTCAGCCGGTCCTGGCGTCGGCCATGGAGAACGTGCAGCTGCAGCCGCACTCGGAGCAAGAACTCGTACGCAGCGATTAAGGCTCGGTAGTGCTGAGGCTCTACCAGCCCATTGAGCAGGAAGTCGTAGTCCCCGCGCGTGCCGTACTTGAGCTTGGCAATCCACCCCAGCCAGTGGATGTCGCGGAGTCCACCCTTGCCTTCCTTCACGTGCGGTTCCAGGAGGAAGACCGACTCGCCAAAGCGGGCGAAGCGAGCCAAATTCTCGGTGCGCACTCGCAGCAGGAGTTCGTCCTGCCAGCGCTCGATCGCCCCATTCACCTCCTGAAGAAAGCGCTCGTAGATGGCTCGGTTCCCCGCGACGAAGCGAAGGTCTAGGAGCGCAGTCTGGGTGGTGATGTCATCCTCTGCTTTGGCCAAGATCTCGGCGATCGTTCCTGGGTGGTGGCCCACATCGAGTCCTCCGTCCCACAGGGGGTACAGCAAGTGTCGCCCCAGCTGTTCCAGCAACTCATCGGAGCCCCCATCCCGGATTAGCATCACGTCCACATCCGAGTAGGGGCACAACATCTTGCGCGCGTAGCCCCCCGTCGCGGCCAGACAGAAACCGCCGGTTGCCCAGTCCCGGTCGATCTCATCCCCAGCCACGGCCCGTGCGTAGAGAGCACGCAACGTGTTGTCCACGGCCGCCGTGTACAGACGGGTGATCCGACTCCCCGAACGGTCCGAACCACGCTGAAACTCGAGGACGAGTTCCCGAGCCTCCAGCAAGAACGCCGCAGGGTCCGCTTCGGGATCCAGCGGAGGCGGTTCGTGCGAGCGGCCAATACTCACTGGAGTCCCCCACCCGCTCCCGAGGCGCGGCTCTCCGACCGCTCCGCGCGCTGCGCGAACATGTCGAGACTGGCCGCGATCGAGTCCGCCACCTGGAGCTGAAAGCCGCGCGTCCGGACTCGCTCTTCCTCCTTCTCATGAGTCAGGTAGCCCACCTCCACCAAGATGGCGGGGATTTCGCTGTCGACGAGCACCCAGAAGGGCGCAGACCGAACCCCACGGTCCCGAATGCGATCGGCACCGTAGAACGAAGCCAGACCGCCCACGAGGGCCTTGTGCACCGTATCTGCGAGCTCACGCGACAGCTGCGCCGTAGCGCCCACCCGAAGGTCAGCAATCAGTGCGCCCACGTCGTCACGGGCCGGCGCAGCATGACCGGTGGCCATCCCCGCACGGTTCTCCCGCTCGGCGAGTCGCTGAGCGGCCTCGTCCGATGCCTGATCCATGAAGTACGTCTCGATCCCGTGGGCGCTGGGAGAAGGGGCCGAGTTGGCATGAATCGAGACAAAAAGGCCCGCACCAGAGGCATTGGCGAGGCTCGTGCGACGCTCCAACAACACAGCCTCGTCTGTGGTCCGGGTAGAGATCACCTCAAAACCCCGCTCCTGAAGGGCTAGCCTGGTCAGACGCGAGATCTCGAGGGTGATGTTCTTCTCGAATGATCCGGAGACCCCCGGAGCGCCGAGGTCATCCCCACCATGCCCCGCATCGATGACGACCTTGCGAAAGCTCCTCTCCACCCGCAAGCCCGGTGCCACCGAAGAGCCGAGGGCCGACTGCTGCTGGGACGGAGCGCGGGCGAGAGAATCAGCCGGCTCCCCGGCACCGCCCTCCGCACCCGGGCCTTCTGCCGGCGACGGGTTCTCCAGGCCACAACCAGAGACCATGCAAAAAACGAGGCCCAGCAACAGCCCAGCCGGAACATGTCGCCAGCGTCCCCTGAGCATCAGGACGAGCCCATCCGTGACTTGAGATCGGCCAACAGGTTCAGCGCCTCCAGCGGCGTCAACTGATCCATGTCGACGCGCATGAGCTCGTCTCTCAGCAGGGACCCCGGATCATTGAACAGGGTGAGTTGGCCTTGTGTCGTCCGCTCCTCCCCCTTGCGCCGAGCCAGGCGTGGGTCACCGATAGAATCCATGGCATCGGTCTCCAAGTTGGCGAGCAGCTCCCGCGAGCGAACCAGAACCTCGTCGGGAAGACCCGCCAAGCGGGCTACTTGAATGCCATACGACCGACTTGCACTGCCGGGACGCAGTCGCCGAAGAAACACCACCTGACCACCCAATTCGGAAACCGCGATGTTCACGTTCTGCACATGGTCTCGCGTGAGGGCGAGCTGCGAGAGTTCGTGATAGTGGGTGGCAAACATCGTGCGACAGTGGATCCGATCTGCGATGTGCTCGGCCACAGCCCAGGCAATGGCCAAGCCGTCGTACGTCGAGGTCCCCCGACCAATCTCGTCCAGAATGCAGAGGCTCCTAGAGGTCGCTTGATGAAGGATCGCCGCGGTCTCGCTCATCTCCACCATGAACGTCGACTGACCCCGGGCCAAGTTGTCCGAGGCACCCACTCGAGTGAAGATCCGGTCTACGACACCCAGGTGGGCCTCCCGAGCCGGAACGAAGCTGCCGGCCTGGGCCATGAGCGCAATGAGCGCCACCTGGCGCATGACGGTGGATTTGCCAGCCATGTTGGGCCCGCTGACGATGAGGAGTTGATGTTCGTCAGGGTCCAGGTGCACATCGTTGGGAACGAACCTCTCACCTAGGTTCATGCGCTCGACGACCGGGTGGCGGGCAGCCTCTAGGTGAAGCACAAGGCCATCGTCAACGGTGGGCCGCACGTAGTCATGGCGAACGGCAAGCTCGGCCAATGCCGTCCCCGCATCCACGTCCGCCAGCCGTGAGGCAAGCTCGCCCAGCTCGGCCGCCCGCGCGGCGACCCGGTTGCGCAGCTGAGTGAACAACTCCAGCTCCAGCGTGCAGCGTCGCTCTTCGGCCCCCAAGACCTTGGCCTCGAACTCTTTGAGTTCCGGCGTGTAGTAGCGCTCCGAGTTGGCGAGAGTCTGCTTGCGAATGTAGTGCTCGGGCACCGCCGACAGATTCGCCCGGGTGACCTCGATGTAGTACCCGAACACCCGGTTGTAGCGAACCTTCAGACTCCCGATCCCGGTCTTCTTGCGTTCCTCGGTCTCGATGCGCGCCAGCGCAGCCTTGCCCTCCCGACTGAGCGTGATCAGCTCATCGAGTTCAGGGTGACAACCGCGACGGATCAATCCGCCCTCCTTGAGCCCTGCGGGAGGATCGTCCGCCAGCGTCTCTTCGATGTCGGCGCACAGATCACTGAGATCCGCGAACGGCGCGAACAAAGGGAGCGACCGCGCATCGTCCCTGTCCAACAATTGGTCAATGGCGGGGGCCTCCTCCAAGGACCTTCGAAGGGCCACGAGATCTCGCGCGTTGGCTCGGCCCGACATGAGCCGACCCGTCAGCCGCTCCACATCTTGGACTCGCGCCAACCGGTCGCGGACGGCGGCCCGCAGCTCCGGCGAGTCCACCATGAGCGCCACCGCGTCCAGACGGGCGTCGATGTCTGCTGGGTTCAAGAGGGGTGCGCTGATCCACTGACGGATGCGGCGGCTGCCCATGGACGTAATGCTCTGATCCATGAGACCGAGCAAGCTGCCCTTGCGTCGTCGATCAGCCAGGGTGCGGAACAGCTCGAGATTGCGACGGGTGTTCTCGTCCAGACCCATGAAGGTCTCAAGCCGATACGGCCTCAACCGACGGACGTGGCCCAGATTGTCCACGTGGGATGCCCGCAGGTAGTGGAGGATCGCCCCCGCTGCCCTGAGGCCAGCATCGGACTCGTCCAGCCCGAAGCCGCCCAGATCTGCCACAGCAAAGAGATCCTTGAGTTCCCGCTCCGCATCTCTTCGCTCGAACGTCTCCACGGGCACGGGCGTCCACCGAAGGTCCAGCGCCGCCTGCAGTTCCGACAGGAATGGTCCCCCCTCGAGGCTCGAGTCGAAGAGCACCTCGCGAGCTGCGAGGCGATCCAGTTCCGCCAGAAGTCCCGACTCCTCGTCCAGCTCGGTGCAGGCGAACTCTCCGGTGGAGACGTCGATATAGGCCAGCCCGCCAGCACCGGTCTCCGTGCGAACGATGGCCGACAAATAATTGGCCTCCTTCGCGTCCAGGTTTTCGGGGTCCGTGACAATGCCCGGGGTGATCACCTCGGTGATCGCCCTCTTGACGATCCCGCGCGCCGTCTTTGGGTCCTCCACCTGGTCGGCAACAGCTACCTTGTGGCCCAATTCGATGAGCTTTCGGATGTAGTTCCGGACCGCGTGATGCGGCACCCCGGCCATGGGAATTGGCCGCTCTCCCAGCTTGTCGCGGGCTGTCAGGGTGAGGTCCAGAAGCCCGGCTGCCACCTCGGCATCTTCGAAGAACAACTCGTAGAAATCACCCATGCGAAAAAACAGGAGGGCATCGGGCACCTGCTCCTTGAGATCCGCAAACTGACGAAGCATCGGTGTGACTCGTCTGCCATCGGACAGTTCGGCCACTCGCAGGGGGGCGGCAGGCTGGCGCCCTTGAGGTTCCATCGCGCCGCGAGGGTAGCGCGCCAGGGGGCCCCAATCAACGGGTACGGAGCCGTTGCCGAGCCAAGAAGCCTCCGGTTCGTTTTGAGGACACCCCCGGCTCGAGTCTCAGGGGACCCTGACCGCCTGAGAGCATCGGCCAGGTTCGGTACACTGTCCCCCGATGAGCAATCCCTCAGAGCAGCAAAACACCACCGCCGCAAACCGCAACCCGTACGCAGACCCCACCCTGATCGTTCACCGCGGCCAAGCCGTAGAGCTCATTGTCATTCATCGCCTCGTCACGGAGCTCCTGGGCGGCCACCTCCGACCCGACGCCGACCTGGTCATTCAAGCCTCGGCGCCTGTACGAATCGATCCTCGAGCTCGCGAGCGCTCGCCGGACCCCCTGGCGGGCACGATCCGTGTGCTGCACCTGGCTGTGCCGGATGACTGCGATGGCATCCTGACCAACCTCTCGGGCACGCTGCTGGCTCCTCGTCTCGGTTTTCCCGAAGAGGTGCAGGAGCTGGCCTGGAACCTGTTCGGACGCATGGCAGCAGATGCAATCGCTCTCGCTCTCTCAGAGCTCACCGGCCCGGTTGCCACGCTGACTGCCATCGGCGGAGCCGATCCTGTGGGCGCCTACGCCATCTTCAGCCGAGGCAAGCGGCTGTGGAGCGCCTGCTATCGGCCCGAGCACACCTATGCCACTTGGAACGGCAAGCAGTTGACCGTGCAACCGCTGGGCGAGACAAACTCACTGCCCCCAGAAGGACGAGTCACCGACTTCCCCGCCCACGGCATGGACTTGCTCTTTGGACACCCACTGGACCTCAGCGACAAGGAACGAGAGCGCATGCTTGCAGGTCTCCTCCACGCCACGAGACCTCCCACGCCAGCCACCGCAGGGATGCGCTTAGTGGATCAAGGACGCTTTCTAGAGACTGGAGGGCCACTGGCTCCCGAAGACTGGGAGCGGTTCTCCCGCTCCTTTGGGACCTGACCTGGGGCCGCCTCAGGAGTCGAACGCCCACCCAAGGTCGGCCTCGGCCAAGCCAATCCGGAGTCCGGCCTGACTCAGAGGCCACGCCTCGACCGCAGCGGCAAAGTACGAGGGCTGGCCCGCATAGTGCCCGAGCATGTACACGGCAGGATCGAGGGTTCGCTCCGGCGCGAGCATCCTGTAAACGCCCCCGTCATCGACAGCCCACAGGGGGTACCAGCCCAGACGGATCCCATCCCATCCCACCTGCGCTGGAGCACCCAGAAAGTCGGCTAGACCACGAACCACAAACTCCACCATGGCCGTCACATCGCGACTGTTTGTCTGCTCGCCAGCAAAGAACACGCGAAACTCAAGATCCCAGCTCGGCTTCCCGTCGGCGTCTGAAGTCGGAGTCAGGTGACTCCATACCTCCACAGGCCAGTCTGGCCAACGCTCCGTGAGCACAGTCAGGACGCTGGCCCACGACTCTTCAAGAGTCCTGTTCAGATCCCGGTGCTTTTTCACGAGCGCATCCAGTTCGTACCGGACGGAGAGGCCGATTGCCCCGGCTCGAAGGGGCAGAATCATGGAGTCCTCCAGGGTTTCACAGATCACGCTCCAGACGCGCCGCAAAGAACGCGTCGGCACCATGGCGATGGGGGTAGCTACGCATAAACTCTCCATCCACCATACTTTCCGGAATCGCTGGCGTGCACCCCTTCAGTGTCCCGATGGAGAAGTCCCGACCCGCCTTGGACGCCAAGAAGCGCTCCACGACCTCTTCGTTCTCAGCGCGCGAGAAGGAACAGACGGCATAGACCAATGTGCCACCAGCCACCACGGCCGGCGCCACCGACTCAAGCAAGCCCACCTGACGATCAGCGTAACGTCCGAGGTCTTCTCGCGTGCGAGCCCACCGAATGTCGGGGTGTCGGCGGATGACCCCGAGACCACTGCACGGAGCATCGAGCAAGACCACCTCAAAGCCGCCGTCGCCCGAACGGGTAGTCCATGGCTCGAGCAAGAGGTCCCGCCGCTGAATAGCAACCCGGTTCGAGAAGCCCACACGGTCCACCGACTCCTTCAGTAAGCGCAGCCGAACCTCGTCCACGTCCACAGCGACCACGAGGCTCCGCGGCCCCAGCTTCTGTGCTGCAGCGAGAGTCTTGCCGCCGGGTGCCGCGCATGCGTCCAGCACACGCATCCCTGGACGCAGGTCCAACAGGCGACAGACAGCCTGGGCCGCTTCGTCCTGGACCCAGAATGCGCCGTCCTCGAACCCCGGGAGAGCATGGACTCCACCCAGAGGCCGCTCGGTCAACACCAAGGCATCCTCCACGTACTCTCCTGGCACGCCTACAAGTTGACCGCGTAAGTCGTCGTGCCCCGACGGAGCAGGCGTGCGTAGACACAAGGTCAGCGGGGGCTCCTGGTTATTGACTTCACACCACTGCGCGGTCTCGGCCCCGCCCACCCGAGCAGCCATCTCGTCGACAATCCAGGCGGGGTGAGAGGCAACAGTCGAGGCCCAGGCAAGCGGCGACTTGTCGCGGTCGGGAAGTCGCACGGGCTTGTCGTCACGAGACACCCGACGCAGCACAGCATTGACTAGCCCCGTCTTGCGCCCCTCTCCAAGGAACCGAGCGAGCTCGACACCCTGGTCGACTGCAGCCCGGTCGGGGACCGTGTCCATGTGAAGGAGGTCATAGGAGCCGAGCAGCAACGCGACCTGGAGCTCGACACCCTGCTCTTCCAGTGGAAATCGTAGGTAGGGCCGCAGCACAGCGCCGAGGTGGCCGCGATGACGCAAGACCCCGTACACTCGAGCCCAAGACCGCCTCGCCTCCGGACCATCCAACCGCTCCGCGCCCTCGCGGAGCCAGTGGTCCACTCGACCCGGACGGTTGAATTGACGGAGCAAGACCTCTGCAGCCAGGCGGCGGTCGGGAGTCAGACGGCCGGGAGATTCTGTAGTCACGGGCTCACCCCATCACCGTCGGGGGCCTTGAGGTCCCATGAGAAATGTCCATCACGCTCAGCGAGCGCCTTGTCGATGAGTGCAGACAGCGTGACCAACCCAAGCCGCTCCTCGACCTTACGACCATTCACGAACAGCGTGGGCGTACCCCGCACACCGATCCGACGGCCCTCGTCACGATCATCAAGCACTCTCTGCATCAACCGATCCGAGCGCATGTCGCTACGGAACCGAGCAATGTCGAGGCCCAGCTCCCCGGCCAGAGCCTCAAACGGAACACTCCCCTCTTCGGGCACGGGCTCATCCGGATCGATACCGTCCCCCACATCGCGCCCGAGCTCAAAGAGAGCGTCATGCATTTCCCAAAAGCGTCCCTGCTCACCGGCCGCCTCCACCGCCAGACCGGCTGGAATCGCGGCCGCATGGAAGCCCAGGGGCATGTGCTTGAACACAATTCGCACGTCCGAACGTGCAGCCAAGATGTCGCTCAGCAACGGTTGAATCCGGCCACAGTACGGGCACTGAAAGTCGCCCCACTCAGCAAGGGTCACCGCAGCCTCTGGGTTGCCTCGAAACGCGCGTCCTTCAACGACTAGGTCGGCCCGCTTTTCGACCCGCAACACAGCGAGCGCCTCCCCTTCTTCCCGGAACGTGCCCACAGCCACCGAGGCAAGCTTCAGCTGAGCCAGCGCGAACTGAGGGCATGCTTTGTCGGGCTCCACGAGCGCCGTAGCAAGGCTGACTCCCCTCCGGGCATCCGCCGCACAGGGGCTTGGAGCTCGATTGGCCACACGAACTACCATGTCCAACTCAGCTTCATCCATAGGCCCCAGAGCGGCTAAGGGCTCTGCCAAGTCCTCGCGCGAATGCCCCTTGTCCAGTGAGGCAGGGGGGCCCAGCCGTGCTGCTTCCGCCTTCCCCTTACGAACGCCCCACTCAAACCCCTGGGAACGCCCACTCTCGAGACCAAGGTAATAGCCTCCTGCCGCTGCGCCGCCCACCGCAAGTACAGAGAGCACTACCAGTGCTGTGCGAGACCGCCAAAAGCGCATGCGAAACCAGGAAGGAAGGGGCATGGCCCCAGCCCATTAGATGAGATCGTCGAAGTTTCCCGTGTCCACCGGGGAGGGCTTATCGTCTCCTCCACCTTCAGACTCGGTCGAGGTGTCTTGCTTCGCCACGGAGGCCTCAGCAGCCGCAGCGCGACGCTCGGCAGCCTGCCGAGCCAACCCCAGCTCGTCCTGCAAGGCTGTGACCTGACGCTTCAGCACCTTGATCTGGCGACCCTTCTGGACCTGAGCAACCGAAAAGAAAAACACTGGGATCACGAATCCGATGGCCAGCCCTACGCCGATCAGCGCCGGCACCGGCGCGTTCTGAGCCAGGTACCACCCCATGTCCGGGGTCAGCCTCAGCACCAGGTCGACTCGCGTCTCAGCATTCTGAAACCAGAACAAGACAGCAGGCCCCCCCACCAAGAGGACCAGTACCAGCAACAGCGTGCCCTTGGGACCGAGGAGATCAACGAACAGCCAACGGAACATCTTCATGGGTGACTCTCCCCGTTTGTCCCAGGCGCCAGACCAGCAACCTCCAGCGCCTCGGCAAAGGGTCCTACTAGTCTACGCCACGTGCCCGACAACTGCTCAGAGACGACCCGCTGGTCCCCGACAACGGGCATGAAGTTGTTGTCACCCTCCCAGCGGGGCACCACGTGCCAGTGCAGGTGTCCGGGGATCCCGGCGCCAGCGGCTGAACCCAGGTTGAGTCCCACGTTGAGCCCATCGGTTCCCAAGACGTCCGAAACCACCCCGACGGCCACCTGCAAGAGGCGAGAGCAAGCCTCAGCGATGGGAACGGGCAAGGTCGCAAGGTCGCCGTGGTGAGTGGAGGGCACCACCATCAAGTGCCCTGGCGCGTAGGGATAGCGATTGAGGACGACGTAGCTCCCCGCAGCGTGGCCCAGCACCAGCCCCTCCTCTTGGGGAGGCGTCGCCGCGAGCTCACACAGGATGCAACCAGAAGACCTCTTCTTGTGCAGGACGTAGTCGATTCGCCAAGGGGCCCAAAGGGGCTGTTCAGGCATGACGGGAGGGGGCCAATTGCTGAAAGAAGTCAGCCACGCACCAGGTAATCAGGACCCGGCAGCGTCGTTGATGAGCTTTCGGATCTCCTTGCCAGCCCGGAAGTGCGGCACCTTGCGCTCGGAGATGTCGACCGACTGACCCGTCCGCGGGTTGCGGCCCTTGCGCGCAGGGCGACTTCGCACCTCGAAGGACCCAAAGCCACGGATCTCGATCCGATCTCCATCGACCAACGCCTGCCCCATGGAGTTGAAGATGGTGCTCACGACACGATCAGCATGACGTCGGGTCACACAGCAGCCGCTGTCGGCCAGAAGCTGGGCTAGCTCACTCTTGGTCACAGGGCTCTTCTCCCCAGCACACACGACGAACTGTCTGGACCCGAGGCTTCGGGACCGGTGCGGCGACCGCGTGCAATCTTTTCGTCAATTGGAGGACTTCTGCAGCCCGCCGCGGAGGCGGGCTGCAGAGACATTCTTTGGCCTAGCTGTCGTTGGGCTCGTCACCCGACTCGTCATCGGACTCGTCGCCAGACTCGTCATCGGACTCGTCATCGGACTCGTCATCGGACTCGCCAGCGCTGTCCTCGGCTGACTCGTCAGACTCGTCGTCCGCGGCGTCACCCTCGTCATCGTCAGCGTCGTCAGCAGCCTCGGGCTCGTCATTGGAAGAGTCGGCGGTCTCTTCTGCTTCCTCCGAAGCGTCAGCATCCGCATCATCCTCTGCCGATGCTTCAGTGCCGTCACTGTCCTCGTCCGAGACCTCGGCGGCCTCCGAGTCAGCAGCCTCAGCGGCATCGCTCTCTTCCACTGGTTCCGAACTCTCGGCCTCAGGCTCCTCACCCCCGACACCCAAAGCGTCGAGCATGTCGGCACCCATCGTGTCAGCCAGAGTCGCGGTTCCAGTGGACTGCTCCGTGGAGGTCGGCACATCACCATCACTGACCTCACCGAGGCCAATCTTCTGCTCGTGGGGATCCACCGAGATGACTTCCACCTTGAGCGCGGCTCCCACCTCGTAGCGATCCGACAGCAAGTCACCAGCGAGCTCACTGAGGTGCACCAGCCCCTCAATGCCCTCTTCCAGCTCGACGAAGACGCCGAACTCAGTGGCGTGGACGACCTTGCACTCAAGCACCTGACTCAGGAAGTACTTCCCAGCCACCGACTCCCAGGGGTCATCGGTCATCTGCTTGATACCGAGACTGAAGCGCTCGTTCTCCTTGTCGATCTTCAGGACCTTGGCCTCCACATCATCCCCCTTCTCATAGCGCTCGGAGGGGTGATTGATGCGCTGGCTCCAGCTGAGATCCGAGATGTGTACGAGACCGTCGATCCCATCCTCGATGCCCACGAAGATGCCGAAGTCCGTGATGTTTCGGACCTGGCCCGTGACAACGGAACCAATGGGGAACTTCTGCTCGACGACATCCCAAGGATTGTCTTCCAGCTGCTTCATGCCCAGGCTGATGCGCTTCTGTTCGAGATCGATGTCGAGCACGACAGCCTCGACCTCGGTCTCCAAGTCGACCAGCTTGCTCGGATGCTTGACCCGCTTGTTCCAGGTCATCTCCGAGATGTGCACGAGGCCCTCGATGCCCTCTTCCAACTCGACGAAGATGCCGTAGTCAGGCATCGACACCACCTTGCCGCGCACAACACAGCCGATGGGATAGCGCTCGCCGATGAAGTTCCAGGGGTCCTCCTTGAGCTGCTTGTAGCCCAGGCTGACTCGCTGAGTATCGGCATCGAACTTGAGGATTCGCACCTGAACCTCGTCGCCCACCGAGAACATCTCGCTGGGGTGGCTGATGCGCCCCCAACTCATGTCCGTGATGTGCAACAAGCCATCGATTCCGCCCAGGTCGATGAACGCTCCGTAGTCGGTAATGTTCTTGACCGTACCGTCGATAATGGCGCCGACCTTCAGCTTCTGAATGGTCTCGTCCCTACGCGCACTGCGCTCAATCTCGAGCAGTGCCCTGCGCGACAGGACGATGTTGCCTCGCTTCTTGTTGAACTTGATGATCTTGAAGGTCGCGGTCGCTCCGATGAGCCGCTCAAGATTCTTGACCGGGCGCAGGTCAACCTGCGAGCCAGGCAGGAACGCCCGAACGCCAATGTCGACGCTGAGGCCACCCTTGACGCGAGAGACGATCGTGCCTTCTACGACTTCATCGTTCTCTACCGCTTCTTGAATCTTGTCCCAGGCCTTCATCAGGTCGGCCTTCTCCTTGGAGAGGACCAACATGCCATCCTGGCCTTCGAGGCTCTCGAGGTAGACCTCGACCTCAGCGCCGACATCAATGGTGAGGTTGCCCTCGCCATCTTTGAACTCGCGCAGCGGGATGGTGCCTTCGGACTTGTAGGCGATATCAATGACCGCCTTGTCAGCGACAATGCGGATCACGGTGCCATTTACGACAGAGCCCTCTCGGATGGGCTTGTCACTAATAATTTCCTCGAACAACCTCTCAAACTCCGCGCCATCCATGGCGGCGGCAGTGGCTGTTGTTCCCTCGAGGAGGGGGTTGGTGGTTTGTGTGGACATTCTGATGTTCTTTAGCACTCCTTTCCGGCCGCCACGGGACTCCGAAAAACCCTGTATTGACAAGTCTCTACAGCGGGGCTTCTGATTCTCTGGCGACAGCGAGGCGCCTTATATTAAGTGGGTCTCCTTTTGTCAAAGGCTGAAACGAGCCACGTGTCACGTTTTTTTTGGTACCTGCCTCCAGATTCAAGGCCGTTCGTCTGAGGTTTTCCAGCGTCCGAGGAGGCGCTAGCGACAAAAAAAAACGTTAGCTGCGCTGCATTTTGTCGCGAACCAGTGCGAGCAACTCCGCACGAACTTCGACGACATCCAACGCCGAAGTATCTACCTGCACAGCGTCGTCTGCAGCGCGCAAGGGAGCAATGGCTCGCGTGCTGTCCTGATGATCTCGAGCCTGAATTTCGGCAACGACATCGGCCAACACTCCGTCCTGACCCCGTTCTCGCATTTGCTCGAGGCGCCTGAGCCCCCGAACCTCAGCCGAAGCAACCAGAAAGATCTTGAGATCGGCGTCCGGAAACACGACGGTTCCGATGTCTCGCCCCTCCATCACCACACCCCCTCGCTGGCCCATGGCACGCTGAAGCGCCACAAGCGCTTCTCGTACCTCGCCGACCTTCGAGACGGTCGAAGCATTCATCGCGGCGGTCGGAGTTCGAATCAGGCCGCTGACATCCCGACCATTGACCACCGTATGGAGCTCGCCCTCCACCCAGGCGAACTCGAAGCTCAACTGAGAGATCATGGCTGCCAGGCCTTGTGCGTCGTCCAGAGCGAGGCCCGACTCCACCGCCAGCAAGCCCACGGCTCGA
>PBPL01000220.1 GCA_002724675.1 Deltaproteobacteria bacterium
CCATCCGCGAAGAACACAGACATGGCCGCAACACCCGCTGAGTCCCACTCGCCAGGCTCACCAGGGCCCAGCACAACTGCCGAGCCTCCCTCACCCTGGTCTGTGCGCACGAAGTGCACCCCATCATCGGAACGAGCGAGACCCACCGCCAATCCCGCAGGCACCTCGGTGGAGCCGAGAAGCTCCGACAGGTCGCTGTGTCCCGAATACCAAAGGAGGTACTCCCCCGTGTTCCCGTCACGAAGGATGGAAGGCGCGAAGACCGCCACCTGGTCAAAGCCCGCCGGGTCCGGCCGGAGAACGACACCCAGATCGCCGCCGTCCAGGCTCTCGTCGCCCTCTCGACTCAGGCTTGTCAGGCTGCTGCCTCGGGCATGAGCAAGCGCCCGGCCGAGTCCTTCTCCACCTGCGAAGTAGACTCGGTAGTCGTCGTCCGCTCGCACAAAGTCGGGGTCACGAACCCCAGACTCATCCCACGCACCTACGACAGCCTCGAGGCTCGGGCTCCCTGCGAGGGTCCAATCCAGGGCATCTTCGTTGGCGAACGCATGCCCGATCTGTTCGAGTCCATCCTGAGAACGACCCGCGACCAGGGCTATCAGTTGATCCTCCTGGCGCTGAACACTGACCGCCCCCAGCCGTGAGGCGGCCCAGTCCACCCCAGGCGCTATGACCGCTCCCCCTGGCGTCTGGGTAAAAGCCACGCCATCTCCGCTATCAGCGGACACGACACTGACGGAGCCGTCATCCTCGGACACGGGATAGTAGAGCCTGGTCGTGCCGGCCATCCAGCGGATCGAGAAGGTCTCGTCCTCCATGAAGGAGGGCCGCCACCCGAACACCTCGAAGTCTGGAGCACTGCCGCTCTCGTCCACATCCTCAAAGACGGGATCACCAGTCTGAGACTCGCCCCGCAGGTCGATGAACGAGATCGGATCGCTGGTCAGGTCCAGCGCGCTCACCTCGTGGGTGGTCAAGCCGAGCACATAAGCCCGACCATTCCATGGGTTTACACGCACGCTCCACGGGTCAGCCGGAACGCGGATGAAGCGATACGGGCCCCAGGAGCGGGGACCGGCATCGCTGAAGGCAAGGCGGCGCGGATCCGAAGCATCGACCGTGAAGACGACATCGTCGAGCTGACCTTGGTAGCCCCCAGTGTTCCGGTTCGTCACTAGGGCGAGGCCCGTGCCCTCTTCGAAGTCGATGCGCCCGGCAAACTCCTGCATTCGAAGGGCATCGGCTTGCACCTCGTGCAGCCCGTTGGCGGGACAGGTCAAGTCGATGCTCGACGCATCGATGGACAACAGGCTCGAGCCGGTAAAGTTGCCGCGACTGTTGCTGTTGACTACGAACAGGAAGTGGTTCTCGGGGTTCTGTGGATCGGGCCGAACACGCAGGTCAGAGGGCGACGCAAGACAGGTGCCAATCCCAAGCTGCCCATACTCATAGGCGGCGGCATCGGGTAGCTCAGCACAGGGTCCGAGTTCAGGAAGTGGCGCATCCAGCAAACAAGCAGGGGCTGCAACCAGAAAAGTGGCCAAGATCCCTGCCACAATCAGCATGCGCCGGACAAGCTGGTACCGTCCGCGCGCCCCCAGTGGGGAAGCTAGCCTGAAGGGCCTTCGAAATTTCCCTTTTATTTCAAGCATATAGACCACTTTGAGCGGGCGCCGGAGGGTACCATAGGATGGAGAGAGTGTCGACACGACTCCGGCCCGGCATCACGGTTCTGCTCCTCGGCTATGGAGCGCTCTGCATCTACCTCCTACGACCCGTACAGGCAACAGGAGATGGCGCGGCATACGTGCTTCAGGCTGTCGAGGGGGCGCCTTGGCTCCGTAGCCTCCACGTGGGCTACCTGGCTCCACTCACACTGTGGGTGCGGGCAACTGAGCTGGTGGGCTTCTCGGCGCCCATGGCTGCCAACCTCTTCGCGGCCCTCTGGACCGGTGTTGCCCTCGTCCTGGCGGCACTTCTGGGTGCGAAGCTTGCACCCGGCCCGCAAGGCAACGCAGGCGGGTCCTCCCTGCTGCCCTTGCTGGCACCCGCCTCTCTGCTCGCCGCGACCTCTACCTGGGAAGCTGCCTTGTACGTAGAGGTCTACGGCCCCCTAGCCACACTGATCCTAGCCACCACCCTCGCGGCCACCGTAGGCCGAGATCGGCTGGCTTCTGCCTTGTTGGCCGCAGCTGCCCTGATTCACCCAGGAGCCTGGAGCATGGCACCGGGGCTACTGCTGTGCGCAGGCCTCGGGCCAGAACGAAGATCGGCACGCATCGTGGGCATGGCCCTGCTGCCGTGGGCCCTGGTGTTGGCAGCACTCGCACCGGAGTGGTGGTCGGGAACCCGTGGCGTACTGGCGCTGCCCCCAGCAGACCGAACCCCATGGCAGAGCATGCAGGGAGCATGGCGCCTCTTGTCTCAGGATCTGGGCCTGGCGGGAGCACCGCTGCTCCTTGGGCTCGCCTACACATGGCGACTCCCCTCCCTCTCCCCGGGACGACGCTGGCCAGTTGGCCTCTTGGTCTTGGCCCTCGGCGCCGCGGTGGGACTCGACCGCTACGATGACAATCCCGGCCAGCTACCTACGATCTGGATGGCCTGCTGCCTCGCACCGTGCGCTGCCGGGTGGTTCGGGGACCTCCGACATCCACCAAGGCGGACCCTAGTGCAGCCGCTGATGATCGCGTTCTTCGTTCTGTGTATCGCCGACGCCACCTCCAAGCAGGACGCACGGGCTCGAGCCATTGAACGCCAGACAGAGGACCTGCGGGAGACCTGTGAACCCAACTCCCAAGACTCATGGGCAATGAGACAGCGGCGGCAGCTTGCCTGCCTAGAGACGGGGTCTTCAGATACTGGCCGCTAACGGGCCATCCGGTGAGAGCATGGCGAAGGAGAGAACACCGCCTGCTCCTCGTCCACCAGGGCAGAGCAGGAGCCCCCGACAACCGTTCCGCTAGTTGACCAGCGCCGTGTAGAGGCCCGTCACCAGGGACTCACCACACTCCTCATCGCGGGGAGTGCTGGCTCACACCTCTACGGACACCAAGCAATCGGCCAGACTCTCGGGCACATCGCTCCTCTCGGTCGCCGGGATGGACAAGAACTCCGAGGAACCCGCTGCGATGCCGGTCGATACGGACTCCGCATCACGGAGCAGAGATAGCCTCCAGCACCCACTCTCGCCGACTAGTTGACGTCCTCTCGGAGCGCGACCTTGCCCGCTGCAAGGCGAGCCACAGGCACTCGGAATGGACTGCAAGACACGTAGTTCAGCCCTACTTCGTGCACAAACGCAATCGACCGCGGGTCGCCGCCATGTTCGCCACAGATGCCGACCTTGAGATCGGGACTGGTCGAGCGTCCCCTCTCGGTGCCCATGCGAACCAACGCGCCGACACCCTCGTAATCCATACTCACAAAGGGATCATCGGCCAGCACCGCGATCTCCGGCTCCAGGTAGGTCTGGAGGAATCGAGCATCGTCCCGGCTGTAGCCAAAGGTCGTCTGGGTCAGGTCGTTGGTTCCAAACGAGAAGAAGTCCGCGTGCCCCGCAATGCGGTCCGCCGTAATGGCAGCCCTGGGCAACTCGATCATCGTTCCCACGAGGAAGTCCAGGCGCTGCCCTCGACGCTCGAAGACGTCATCGGCCTCCGCGAGCACCAGACCACGCAAGATCTCCAGCTCCCGACTCGTCCCCACCAGAGGGATCATGATCTCCGGCTGCACCGTCTGACCACGCTCCTGAACGTCCAATGCAGCGTCAAGAATCGCCCGAACTTGCATGCGATAGATCTCAGGATGCGTAATGCCCAGCCGGCATCCGCGATGACCCATCATGGGATTGAACTCCTTGAGGTTCTCCACCTGGAGGCGAATGCGAGAGGCCGGAACGCCCATCTTGCCCGCCAGCTCGGAGATCTCGTCGTCGTTCCCCGGCAGGAACTCATGGAGCGGTGGGTCCAAGAGCCTCACCGTCACAGGGAGACCATCCATCTCAGAGAAAATGCCCACGAAGTCCGAGCGCTGCATGGGGTAGAGCTTCTCGAGCGCCTGCGCGCGCTCCTTGTGGTCCTCCGCCAGGATCATCTCGCGAACGGCGTCGATGCGATCGCCTTCGAAGAACATGTGCTCGGTCCGACAGAGACCGATTCCCCTGGCCCCAAAACCACGAGCCGTCTGAGCATCCTTGGGCGTGTCCGCGTTCGCCCGAACAGTGAGTGTCGCCCGCTCATCAGCCCAACCCAGGAGCTCGTCTAGCCCGCTGCCGTCGAGGCCGGCTTCGCTCATCGTGACCTCACCCAGGAGCACCTCGCCCGTGCTCCCATCCAAAGTAATGGTGTCACCGGTGCGTAGGGTCCACTCGGAGCCGGCTCCATCTCGCGGCTGGGCAGTAAAGCTTCCATCCCGATGCACAACAATGTCCGAGCATCCAACCACACAGCATCGCCCCATCCCGCGAGCAACCACGGCGGCGTGACTGGTCTGGCCACCGCGCTGAGTCAGGATGCCGCGGGCAACCGTCATGCCCTCAATGTCTTCGGGACTGGTCTCTTCGCGAACCAAGATCACCGTCTCTCCCTCACCGGCTAGACGCACCGCATCAGCCGACGAGAAGACGACCTTGCCGGTAGCGGCTCCCGGACTCGCGGGCAGCCCGCGGGCAATGGTGGTCTTGGACGCGTTGGGGTCCACGCTGGGATGAAGCAGCTGGGTCAACTGGTCTTCGTCGATACGAAGCAGGGCCTCTCTCTGGTCGATTAGCCCCTCTCGCACCATATCGACTGCAATGCGGACGGCAGCAGCGCCCGTACGCTTGCCACGTCGGGTCTGAAGAATGAACAGTCGCCCCTTCTCGATCGTGAACTCAATGTCCTGCATGTCGCGGTAGTGCTTCTCGAGCTTCTTGTAGACGGCAACAAGCTCCGCATATGGCTCGGGCATCGTCTCCTCAAGCGTCGGAAGGTCACCGCTCTCATCTCCATCGCGATTGACCGGCTGGGGCGTCCGAAGCCCAGCCACCACATCTTCGCCTTGAGCATTGACAAGGTACTCACCAAAGAAGATGGACTCGCCGGTCTTGGGGTCCCGCGTAAAGGCCACCCCAGTTGCACAGTCATCACCCATGTTGCCAAAGACCATGGCCTGGACGTTGACGGCTGTGCCCCACTCATCGGAGATGCCGTGCTCCCGTCGGTAGAAGCGAGCCCGGGCGGTATTCCATGATCGAAATACCGCCTGAATCGCGCCCTCAAGCTGCTCCATGGGGTCGTCGGGGAACGACCGAGACAGACTCTCTTCGACACGCCCCTTCATGCGCGAGACAACCTCTTTCCAGTCCTCGGCTGTCAGATCCGTGTCCGCCTCCACGCCACGGGTCTTCTTCATCTCGTCCACCAGAAGATCCAGACGAGTCCTGTGCAGACCCATGACCACATCGGCGTACATGGTGACAAAGCGTCGATACGAGTCCCACGCAAAGCGCTCGTTACCGGACTCCTTCGCCAGCCCCTCCACCGTTTGGTCATTGAGGCCAAGGTTCAAGACGGTGTCCATCATCCCGGGCATCGAGACGCGGGCACCTGAGCGGACCGAGACCAGCAAGGGAGACGAAGGATCCCCAAAGGTTCGACCCAGTTGATTCTCCACCAGCCCGAGCGCTTCTACGACCTCATCCATGAGGCCGTCCGGGAGTGTTCCCTCGGCATCAGCGGCGCCAAAGCCACCTCCCGGCCCCATCCCTCCCAGGCCACGCAAGTAATCCATGCAGACCTCAGTGGTGATCGTGAAACCCGGCGGAACGGGCAGACCGAGCGAGTTCATCTCGGCCAGGTTGGCGCCCTTGCCGCCGAGCAGATCGGTCATCACCGACGTGCCCTCAGCACTGCCATCACCAAACGAGTAGATCCTCATCGCTGGAGCCTCGGCGTCCTGCACGCCGGCCTCAGGTTCCGTCGGTCGAGATGGCTGCGAAGTCTGCGATACGTGCAAAGGATCCTCCTATGCTCCTGAGCAAGCCCAGGCGGTTGGTACGGACTGTGGGGTCGTCCGCCATAACGAGAACGTCATCAAAGAAAGAGGCGAGTGGGGCTCGGAGTGAGGCCATCTGGCTGAGTGCCTGTGGGTAATCCTGGCGCTCAATTGCGTCGTGAGTCGCCACTCGAAGCAACTGAAAAGCATCGTAGAGTCCTCGCTCCGCTCCCGCTTCGAGGAGGCTCTCTTGAGTCTCGCTCTCCCCGTTGCTGTCGGACTCGGCCTTCTTGAGGATGTTGCTCATCCGCTTGAAGGAGACCATGAGGTCAGTGAATCCATCGGAACCTCTCAGCTCACCGAGAGCCGAGAGTCGAGCGTGCACATCGGGTACATCGGCAAAGCCAGCCCCCAATGTGGCCTCCACCAGATCAGTGGGCCCGCCCTCGTGGACCAGGAGGTGCTTGAGCCGCCCCCGCAGGAACTCGAGCAGCTGGACCTCGAGAGTAGCCCGATCCTCCTTGAGAACCGATGGGTCCAAACCATCGACGGCGAAGCCAACCAAATCGGGAAGACCTAGGTGAAGTCCGTTGCTTGCAAGGATCCGTAAGATACCCAGGGCTGCACGTCGGAGAGCAAAGGGGTCGGCGCTACCCGTTGGGATCTTGCCAATGGCGAAGCAGGCCGCCAGGCTATCCATCTTGTCAGCCAGAGCGCAGACAATCCCCGCCTGTGTCGACGGGAGCGCGTCTCCGGCTCCGCGGGGCAAGTAGTGTTCGAAGATCCCCTCGGCGACCGCGTCACCGAGCAGGTCGAGACCAGCATAAATACGTCCCATCGTCCCCTGTAGCTCGGGGAACTCCCCGACCACAGCGGTGCAGAGGTCGGCCTTGCAGAGGCGTGCCACCTCCTGGGCATCGGCTGCGTCCCAGTCGAGACGCTCGGAAAGAGCAGCAGCCAGTCGAACCAGGCGATCTGCTTTGTCCGCCATGGAACCAACACCATCTAGGAAGGTGATCCCCTCTAGAGAGGTGGCCCAGTCCGACAGGGCACGCTTCCGATCGTTCTCATAGAAGAACGCACCGTCGGCAAGTCGAGCACCCACCACCTTCTCGTAGCCGGTCCGGGTGTTGGGTTGGTCTCTCGTGGGGTTGTTGGACACGCCCAAGAAGTGGGGTAGCAGCGTCCCATCAGGTCCATCCACTGCGAACATCTTCTGATGATGAGTAAGGACCGTCTCAAGCACCTCTCGGGGCAACGCTAGGTAGCTCGGATCGATGGACCCGGACACCACCCGAGGTGACTCCACCAGGCCCACCACAGATGCCAAGAGGGCATCATCCCCGACGACCCGCCCCCCCAGTGCACCGGCCTCGGCCTCTAGTTCTTCCTCAATGGCGCGACGTCGAGCCGCAGGGTCCAGGACGACCGAACGCTCAGCGAGACCTTCTTGGAGCGTGGCGAAATTCCACACCGGAAATGTCTCGTTCCCAAAGAAGCGGTGGCCTCGACTCAGGCTCCCAGAGAGCACACCGGCCACATCGAACCGCAACTGGAGTTGACCGTAGACAGCCACGAGCCACTGCAGTGGGCGGACAAACCGCTCATCCCTACCTCCCCAGCGCATCGACTTGGGCCAGGACATGCCACCGACCACCTCACCGAGGTTGGGCTCCAGCAGCCCTGCAGTAAGGGCTCCTCCCTCCGTCTTCCGTACCGAGACGTACCACCCCTTGGGGGTCTCGATCTTCTCCAACTCTGAGGGGTCGACGCCCTGACTCTCAGCGAACTTGATGCCCGGGATCTTCGGCTTGCCGTCCTCATCGAAGGCGACCGAAACGGGAGGACCACTCACCACGACCTCGCGCTGGGTAGACGTCGGGGCGACGTCCTCCACAACAACGACCAGACGACGAGGCGTGAAGTAGCTGCGAGCCTCCCCATGGGCGACGCCCTGGTCATCGAGCAAGGCCACCAGCCGGCGAGAGAGTTCTGAAGCTCCGGACGCCAGGAACCGAGCGGGGATCTCCTCCACTCCCACTTCGAGGAGCAGTTCCTGTGTTTCCTGACTACTGAGAGCCGCGATGCCAGCCCCCATGGAGGTCTCGTCGCCCACTTCCTCGTCATCATCAAGACCCACGACTCGAACCGCTGCGGTCGCCTCGTCCGCCGTCAGCGGTCCGCTGCCGAGCTGGCGCTGAAGAATGGGATAGCCGAGCCGTTCCCGTTCCTGCACATAGGCCTTGGCGCAGGTACGGGACAAGGCTCGGATGCGGCCGATGTACGCAGCCCTCTCCGACACCGAGATCGCCCCACGAGCGTCCAAGGTGTTGAATGCATGACTGCACTTGAGAGCATGGTCGTAGGCTGGGAACACCAGCCCCTTGTCCGCCAGCCTCCTGGCCTCGTCCTGATAGAGATTGAACAGTTGGAAGAGGGTGTCGGGCTCGGCGTCTTCGAAGCTGTACTTCGACCACTCCACCTCGGTCTGGTGGTGCACTTCTCGATACGAGACGCCATGGGCCCATTCGAGATCGAAGACGCTATCCACTCCCTGCAGATAGGTCGCAATGCGCTCAAGCCCGTAGGTGATCTCCGCGGAGACGGGCCGGCACTCCAGACCACCCACCTGCTGAAAGTAGGTGAACTGAGTGATCTCCATGCCATCCAGCCACACCTCCCAGCCCAGCCCCCAGGCTCCGAGAGTCGGCTGCTCCCAGTCGTCCTCTACGAACCGAATGTCGTGCTCCTTGGCCTTGATGCCGAGAGCTTCGAGACCCATCAAGTAGGTGTGGACCACATCCTTGGGCGACGGCTTGAGGATCACCTGGAACTGGTAATAGGCCCCCAGTCGATTGGGGTTCTCACCGTAGCGACCATCAGTGGGCCGGCGACAGGGCTCCACATAGGCCACGTTCCATGGCTCGGGACCCAGGCAACGCAGGGAAGTGTGGGGGTTGCCCGTACCCGCCCCCTTTTCGACGTCATACGGTTGAGCAATGAGGCAGCCGTGCTGCGCCCAATAGCCCTGGAGCGTGAGAATCAGGTCCTGGAAGTTCACGAGCGGGCCGGGGTTGCGGGGGGAGCGGAGGAATATCAAGATGCGCGGGCTCGGGTCAAGGACCCTTTGAACTCTGTCGCGCGCGCTCGCGCATGAACCCACGACCACCCACCTGGAATCACTCCATGAAGTCCACCTCGTACACCACAACAATCGGAAGTCTCTTGCTGTCTCTGGTGTTTCTCGCAAGCTGTGCTCGACACACCCCGAGGCCGCCCGACTCGCCTCCCTCCGAGCCCGCCATGGAAGAGGAGGTCTCGTTCCCATCGGGCGACCTCACTCTGCGGGGCCTGCTCTCCGTTCCCCAGCGACAGCCTGACGCCCGGCTACCGGCGATCGTTCTGGTGCACGGTAGCGGCCCCCAGGGCCGGGATGTGGTTCTTCCCCTGAACTTCCCACAGGCCGGTGGCTTGTCCGTGTCGACCTTCCGCGACCTGGCCGAGAAGCTCAGCGCCAACGGCTACGTCGTGCTCCGCTACGACAAGCGTACCTGTGGCCCGTTCAACAAACGCTGCGACAACGACTACCCGTTGCCGGAAGGAGTCCTTGTTAGCCACTTCGAGGCCGATGCTTCCGCAGGGCTCGACTTCCTCGCCACCCGCGTCGAGGTGGACCCAAGCAAAATGATCGTCATAGGCCACAGCCAGGGGGCCAGCTTCGTTCCGAGGCTGCTCTCTCAGCGGAAAGAACTCCTGGCCGGAGTGCTGCTTGCACCTGGCTACCGCCCCGTTGACCAGTTGCTCTCCTGGCAGATTGGACTGCAACGAGAACTCGCCGCTCAGACGGGCATGACCAGCGAACAGGTGGATGCGGCCTTCACCCCCTTGGAACAGACGGCGCTCGATCTCGCGGCGTTGCGCAGCAACAGCTACACAGGCGATGCCCTAGACCCCAACGAACAACAATTCTGGTTGGAGTGGATGACCCTCTGCGATGAAGTCCCTGACGTTGCCCGGACCGTGAGTCAGCCGATGCTGGTGCTATCGGGAGACTACGACTGGAACACACCCCCGGCTGAGACCGAGGCCTGGGCCACACTGTTCTCGAGTCTGCCCCAAGATCCAGGCCACAAGGCCGAAGTCTTGCCCTGCGTAACCCACGCCCTCAACTGCGTTCGACAACCGGACTGGCTGCAGGTGCAGCCCGATGATGTGGAGACAACGGTCAGCGACCAGGTCGTTGCCATGATCTTGGAGTTTCTCGAAGCACCGTGAGTCTCGGCGGTGCGCCGTAGTGGGGGCCCAACGCCCGGCGACGAGTGTCATCGAGCCGTCATTCCGCTACAACGACCCGGCTGGAACAACCCATCGGAGTCCATCCATGCTGAACTTCTACCTGCTCGTCGCTCTCCTGATGACCGCGCTCCTAGGCCCCGGTTGCTCCAATCTGGGGATGTACGCAGCCCCCTACGGCTCGGGGGAAGCATCGGACGAACCGGCCAGCCCAGAGAGTGACGACTCTCAAGCTGAAGGCGAAATAGGAGACGACGATGACTCCGCAGCCAGCGGTCAGGCCCCAGATCAGGACGACACCACAGACGACGACGACTCGGCCGACAACGACGAAGTGGGAGACGATGACGACTCGGCCGGCAACGACCAACCCGGTGATGATGACGACTCCTTAGGGGACGACGACGACACATCAGGGGACGACGCGACCGATGACAGCAGTGGCTGCGAAGACTCTCCCGTCGTCGGCACCTGGGTGGGCACCTTCGACGGCTCCATCAATTACATCATTGTCTTAGTTCCAGGGCAGGAAGATGTGGGGGGAGAGCTCTCGTTCAGCATCACCTGCACCGACCGCCTGACTATCTCGGGCACCATGACCGGCACAGAAGGGGGAGATACAGACTTCTCGGCCACGCTCGACGGGGAGTACAACGAGTTCACGAACCAATTGGACGTGACCATAAGCAATGGAACCATTGAGCTAGCCAGCGTCTACAACGTGGACTTCGACGGCAACATCAACGGCTCGCTGCTGCCCCCAAGCCCCGACTACGTCATGGAGGGTGCCTGGGACATTGAGGCTCCACCAACCAGTGGAGGCATCAACATCAGCGGTGACGGCGCCGGAACCTGGACGGCTCAACTACAGTAAGCAGGACCGAGCTTCAGCCTCTCGATCCCAGGTGCCACTCCCCGAGCGTCGGTGAGCGTCGGTGATCCTCGGGGCCACCGCAGCCACACTGCGCATCAGCGAAACGCCGTGACCGTTCGACCAAAGAGCGTCTCCGCCCGCTCGACCATCTCTTGACCCGGGTGCACCGAGAAGGTCTCGGGCAGTGCCAGCACGACACGCACTCCCTGCTCGGTCATGAGCTTGAGCTTGACTGGTGTCGAGCCAGCCGATGCCTCAAGGAGTTGCTTGAGGTTCTCGAGCAGGTCGGCAGTCACCTCTTCAGTGGAGAACTCGAAATAGACCTCTCGCGTCTGAGACTCACGAACGGACGCAAGCAGCTCCACCGACTCGGCGATGAGCTTGACCACTCCCTCACCGGTCACCTCTTCGATCTTCGCCTTCACCAGCAGAGGTTCTTCGGTCTTGAGCCAGACCTCAGCCTTCTCATAGACCTTGGGGAACACGATCAACTCAACGCTGCCCAGCATGTCCTCAAAGAGCACGAACGCCATGCGCTGCCCCTTGGACTTGGTGACGACCTCGCGCAGGGTGCCGACCATCCCCGCGAGACAAACCTCTGCCCCCGCTCTCCGCTCATGCAGATCCGCAGAAGTGGCGCTGGTAAAAGACTCCACCTCGGAGGCGAATGCGCTCATGGGGTGCCCGGTGATGTAGAGACCGAGTGCTTCTTTCTCCCGAGCGAGCAACTCACGCTGAGGCCACTCGGGCTCCTCGGGAATCTTCAAGCGCGCGCTGTTGCTCCCTCCCCCACCAAAGAGCCCGACCTGTCCCGAGTCGCGGTCCCGGGCCATACGCTTACCAGCCTCCACCAGGAGGTCGAGCGAAGACAGCAGCGAGGAGCGTGTGTGCCCCAGAGAGTCGAAGGCTCCACACTTGGCGAGCGCCTCGATCACCGACCGGTTGACGCGGCCTGGATCGATCGCTCCGATGAACTGATCCAGTGTGTCGAACCCACCACACTCACTGCGCGCCTCGAGAATCGCCGCGATGGCGCTGTCGCCGACCCCCTTGACCGCTGACAACCCGAACCGAACCTTCTCGCCCACCACGGTGAACTTGAGTTGGCTCTCGTTGAGATCAGGCGGCAGCACCTCGATGTCATGACGCCGGGCGTCGTCCATGTAGAGCAGCACCTTGTCGGTATTGGACGACTCGATCGTCAACAACGCAGCGAAGAACTCAGCCGGGAGGTGGTGCTTGAGCCAGGCCGTCTGATAGGCAATGAAGCCATAGGCAGCCGTGTGGCTCTTGTTGAAGCCGTACTTGGCGAACTCAGCCATGAGCTCGAAGACCTCAACGGCCACCTTCTCTTCGATGCCGTTGGCTTGGGCGCCTTCGAGGAAGCGCACCTGCTGACGGTCCATCTCTTCTTTCTTCTTCTTGCCCATGGCCCGGCGAAGGAGATCGGCTTCTCCGAGGCTGTAGCCCCCCATGATCTGGGCAATCTGCATCACCTGTTCCTGGAACACGATGACGCCATAGGTGTCTTCTAGGACCGGCCGCAGGCTCGGGTGTGGATAGCGCACCTGCTGGCGACCATGCTTGCACTCAACAAATGTGTTGTGCATGCCCATGCCCATGGGGCCCGGACGATAGAGAGCCGCCACCGCGATGATGTCTTCGAAGCGGGTGGGCTTGAGTCCCCGCAGCAACTCACGCATGCCCGAGGACTCCAACTGGAACACGCCCAGGGTGTCGCCACGGGTCAGCATCTCGTAGACCCCCTCGTCGTCGAGGGCCACGTTATTGAATGAGAAGAAGTCCCAGTCGCACTTTCCCGCTTCCCGGGCCATGTCGATGGCGTTCTTGACCATCGTCAGGGTCTTCAGGCCCAAGAAGTCGAACTTGATGAGACCAATGCTCTCAGCCCACTTCATGTCGAACTGGGTCACGCTCGGGTCGGTGTCGCCTGAGCCCTTGTACAGAGGGCAGTAGCGACGGAGATCGTCGTCAGCGATGACCACCCCGGCCGCGTGCACCGACGCATGGCGTGTAGTGCCCTCGAGGCCCATGCCGATCTCGACGAGTCGGGCGATCTTCGGGTCCTCTTCCATGGCCTTGACCAGTCGGTCCTCCTTCGCCACAGCCTCCTGGAGGGTAATGCCCAGCTGCTCCGGTATGAGCTTTGCGATGCGATCGACTTCACCAAAGCTCAAGCCCATCACTCGCCCAGCATCGCGCAGCACACCCTTGGCCAGCATCTTCCCAAACGTGATGATCTGGGTGACTCGCGTCTCGCCGCCATAGGCCTCGTTCACGTAGTCGATGACCTCCCCCCGCCGGTCCTGGCAGAAGTCCACATCTACATCAGGCATGGACACGCGCTCGGGGTTGAGAAACCTCTCGAAGAGCAGCTTGTAGGGGATGGGGTCGATGTCAGTGATTCGCAGCGAGTACAGCACCAACGAGCCCGCGCCCGAGCCTCGCCCCGGCCCCACGGGGATGTCCTGCTTCTGTGCCCAGCTGATGAAGTCGTAGACAATGAGGAAGTAGGCAGCAAAGCCCATCTGCTCGATGATTTGCAGTTCTTCTTCCAGGCGAGCTCGGTACGTCGCCTCGGTCTCTGGCCAATCGGCCTCCTCTGTTCGCCCGTGCACCACCTGAAGCCGCTTCTCGAGCCCCTCTCGAGCCAGCTCGCCCAGCACCACCTCGGGGGTTCGCCCCTCCAGCCGCGGGTACAGCGGGAAACGGTAATTGCCGAACTCGAAGTCGAACGAGCAGCGCTCGGCAATAGCCACCGTGTTGGCCAAGGCCTCCTCGTCTCCCTCGAACAGCGCGTACATGGTCGCCGCGTCCTTCATAAAGAACTGGTCGCTGGGGAACCGGAAGCGGAACTCGTCCTCGAGGGTGTTGGTCATGCCCAGGCAGAGCTGAACCTCATGGAAGAAGGCATCCTCAGAACGAACGTAGTGAACGTTGTTGGTGACTACGAGAGGAATGCCGGTCTCTGCACTCAGCTTGCGCAGGCGTTCATTGATCACCCGTTGGTCAGCTTCTCCACCCAGCCCGGCCTGAGTTGCGCCCCATCCCAGGTCCATCAACTCGAAGTAAAAGTTCCCTTCGCCCACAAGAGACTGCAACCACAGCGCAGCTTCACGGGCGTCGTCATAGCGTTCCTGGGCAAGGAGCCGCGGGACCTGGCCGCGGAGATCCCCAGACAACAAGACAACCCCCTCCTGGAGCTTGTCGCGGTGCTCCTGCAAGAGGTCTCGATCGATGCGGGGAACGTAGTGGCGACCCGACAGGTAGCCTTCCGACACGAGGTGGTTCAACGCCACATAGCCAGCTTCGTTGCGCACCAGTGCGACCAGACGAAAGTTGTCCCGTGCGCGGTTCTTTTCGAGCCTAGAGCCCGGCGCGACGATCAGCTCCGCGCCGAGGATTGGTTGCACTCCCTGGTCCTTGCAGGCCTTGTAGAACTCCACAGCGCCAAAGAGGTTCATCTCATCGGTCAAGGCGAGGTGCTTCATCCCCAGCTCGGCCGCTCGAGAGGCAATCTTCTTTGGGCTCCCCAGGGCGCCTAGGAGGCTGTACTGGGACTTCAGGTGGAGGTGCGTGAACGACTGTCCCGCAGCTGGGGTCATGGCGTGAGCTCCTACGGGATCCTGGGTGGGCCGGACCGGTGGGAAACCTAACACGGCGCTAGGGTAGAGAGGGGGCGAATTTCCCAGTTCCTGAGCGTGAGGTCAGCCGGCCCCACAGAGCACCTGGGTCACCTCGACCACATCCTCCATCGTGCGGCGCTGAATGCCACGAAGCATGCGCTGATGAAACCGCTTTCGGGCCCGGATCCGATTCTCGAAGGTCACGGTACTCCTGCCCTCCGGCCCGGCCGTAGGCCGAACCTGCCAGTAGCCATCGTGCACCGCTTGGCGTCCATGAATGAGCCGCCACTCCACCCGGTCAGACGCCACCAACGTGCGGTGGTAACGAGACTCCCCCCGAGCGACTAGGAAGAATC
>PBPL01000221.1 GCA_002724675.1 Deltaproteobacteria bacterium
ACCGGTGCTACTCACCACAGCGGTGCCGTTGGTGGGGCTGCCCAGCACCGTCACGTTGCCGTAGACCAGAGCCGAATCCACGTCGCTGTCGTTGCTGAGCACCGCGACGACTACTGACGCGCCCTCGTCCACGGTCGCCGTGTCCCCAGCGGCCACCGGAGCGTTGTTCACAGCCCTGACGGTAATGGTCACCGTTGCAGTGTTCGAGACCAACTCGCCATCACTGACGTTGTACGTGAACGAGTCGCTGGTGGTCTCGCTGCCGTTATGGCTGTAAAGAATGCCCTCGGTGTCAACAATGACCGTTCCGTTGGTTGGGCTGCTCTGCACCGACACATTGCTGTAGAGCAGCGGCGAGTCAGAATCCGTGTCGTTGGCCAGCACGTCCACCTCTACGGAGGCTGCTTCGTCCACAGTGGCCGAGTCGTCTGCGGCCACTGGCGCGGCATTGGATGGCGTCACAGTGATCGAAACAATCACTGGGTTTGAGTCGAGGAATCCGTCGCTGACGCTGTAGGAGAATGTGTCTGACGTGGTCTCGCTACCATCATGGGTGTAGGTGATGCCGCCGGACCCAGCGACAACCGACCCGTTTCTCGGCTCACTCCGGACCGAGACGTTGGAGTAACTCAACGTTGAGTCCACGTCGGTGTCGTTGTCGAGCACGGTCACGACTACCGAAGCGCCCTGCACCACCGTTGCTACATCGCTTGATGCCACAGGTGCGTCATTGACTGGATTCACAGTCACCGAGACAGTGACCGTGTTGGAATCCAACTCTCCATCGCTGACCGAATAGGTGAACGAGTCGCTCGTCGTCTCACTCCCATCGTGGACGTAGGTGACGCTCTCATTGTCGACCACGGCCGTTCCGTTGGAGGGCGCACTCTGAACGGTGATGTTGTCGTAGTTCAGCGCCGAGTCGGGGTCGCTATCGTTGGCCAGAACGTCTATTTGTGCGGTGGCTCCCTCGTTCACCGTCGCCGAATCTGCAACAGCAACCGGAGGCTGGTTGGTCGAGACCACAAACACTGTGACCGTGGTCTCAGACGAAGAGAGCTGACCGTCACTGACCCGATATGTGAACGAGTCCTCTACCGAGAGGTCATCATTGTGGGTGTAGGTGATCCCATTGTTGCCAATGCTCACGGTGCCGTTGTTCGGCGGACGTCGAATCGTCACATTGCCGTAGACCAGCGTGGAGTCGGGGTCCGTGTCGTTGGCCAACACGTCGACAAGTTGGGAGTCGCCGGGAGCCACGACTGTCGAGTCGTTGGTCGCCACCGGCGCGTCGTTGATCGGCGTGACCGCGATCGTCACAGTCGCTGTGTTGGAGTTGAGAGAACCATCGCTGACTCGATACGTGAACGAGTCAGAGGTTGTTTCGCTACCGTCGTGAGAGTAGGTGACGCCGCTGGAAGCGACGACGGCTGTGCCGTTCGTCGGCGCGCTGACGATTGAGACGTTGCCATACACCAGCGTGGAGTCATCGGTGTCATTGGCAAGGACTGCCACCTGCACCGAGCTGCCTTCATCTACAGTCGCCGAGTCTGCTACTGCAACCGGCGTGGAATTGCTGGACGAAATGGTGATGGAAATCGTGACGGTGTTGGAAGAAGCCTCTCCATCGCTGACCGAATAGGTAAAGGAGTCGGAAGCTGAGAACCCACCGTTGTGGCTGTAGGTCACTCCGTTGGAGTCAGCGAATGCGGTGCCGTTCAGCGGGTTGCTCTTTAGAGTGATGTTGCTGTTACTGAGCGTGGAGTCCGGGTCCGTGTCGTTGGCAAGCACATCGATGACGACAATACCGCTGGGGACTACGGTCGCCGCATCGGCGACCGCTGTCGGAGGGTCGTTGACCGAGTTGATCGTGATGGACACGGTCGCTGTGTCGGAGTTCAGATCTCCGTCGCTGACCTGGTAGGTGAAGGTGTCAGAACTGGTGTCTTCACTGCCGTCGTGAGTGTAGGAAATGCCACTGCTGTCGACCACGGCCGTGCCGTTAGCTGGAAAGCTCTGGAGCGAGACATTGCTGTAAAGCAGGGTGTCGTCCACGTCCGAGTCGTTACTCAAGACGGGGATCGAATAGAGGGCACCTTCATCCACTGTTGCCGAATCGTCGACTGCTACCGGACCGTCATTGACCGGATCGATCGTTATGGACACCGAGACGATGTTGGAGTCGTGGACGCCGTCATTGACCAGGTAGGTGAACGAGTCACTGGTGGTCTCGCTGTCGTCGTGGGTATAGATGACGCCGTTGGTATCCACGACAACCGTGCCGTAGGTCGGGCTAGTCTGAATGGACACGCCCGTGTAGAGCAGAGTGCTTAGATCGTCCGTGTCGTTGTCCAGTACCAGGACTACTGTCGATCCACCCTCGTTTACCGTGGCGACATCTGCCACTGCGACCGGCGGTTCCGAGTAGGCCTTCACGAACACGTGGTCTCCCAGGCGGCTGCCCGAGTCTCCGCCATAGAGCCAGGGTGTTCGGCCGGTGGCAAAGGCCGCAGTAGGGGCGAACTCGAGGCGGGCCCGCCAGTGATAGCCAGTGGTTGAGGACAGGTTCGAGAGCCCGGCCGTCAGTGCGGCTCCATCCAGCCCACTGTCGGAGAACGAGCTCACGGCCAGTCCATCGTAGAAGCCATCGCACGAGTCGATGCACAGGCCGTAATAGCTCCACTCGAAGGCATCGCCTCGAGGTTTGGCCTCGACAGCCAAGCGCACTCCGCTTCTCCCGAAGGCGGAACGGGCGCCATCGACCGCGATGTCCAAGCCTCCGTTGATCCCAGACCAGAGTCCGGGTGCGATTGGCGTTGCACTGCCCGGTGAACGAGCCTGAGGTCGATAGTTGTTGGCGGATGCTCCGGTCTCATCGCCACCATTGCCGAGGTGCACGAAGAGCTTGCCGTTGTCCGTCTCGGCACCATCGTAGCCAGGCGCACCAACGACGAAATCGGCATAGCCATCGCCGTTGAAGTCTCCTCCTGTTAACGCTCGGCCAAGAGCTGCATCCGGCTGGTCCCCTGTCAGGACGAACGTGTCTTCGATGGGCTCCCATAGTTCGCCGTCCACATGGGGAACACCGAGGTAGAGGCTTGCCGAGCCTGCCCCTGGCTGGGGCCCTACGGTTTGCTCGGGGCGACCAATCAACCAGTCTCCGAAGCCATCGAGGTTGACGTCTCCAACCGAGGAGATGGTCTTGACCCCACTGACGAAGGAGTACCAACGGAGTCCCGTGTAATCGAAGGTGACACCGGTGGGGCTTCCTGAGTAGATCCATGCCGATCCATTGGGAAAGGTGGAGAAGCTCCGATTCTTCGCCACCAGAAAGACATCGTCGTAGCCATCCCCATCCACGTCCCCGGGTCCCGCGACGGTGGAGCCCAGGTGGTCGTTGGGGTCCAGTCCGAACGTGAAACTGTTTTCTGTGGTACCAGGTCCGGAGTCGGAACCGTGAAAAAGCGAGACTGCGCCGCAGTCGACCAGGTTGAGGAACGGGTTGTCGTGAAGGTGGGCTCCCACGAGGATGTCGCTGAAGCCATCGCCGTTGACGTCTCCCGCTCCCGCAACAGCCGAACCGTAGCGGGCTCCAGCCTCGCCGGCCGCTGTCGACCACCCGGGGGTTGCGTCTAGACCATCCAGACCGCCCAGGTAGAGGTAGGCCTTGCCGACCGAGTCGTTCTCAGCGTTCCTCCACAAGTGGGCTCCCACGATGAGATCGTCGAAACCGTCTCCATTGACGTCTCCGGCGGAGTCGACGGCAAAGCCCAGCTCGGCTCCCACTTGATCAGCCTCGGCGGTCCATGCCGCCGTCGGGGATAGGCCCGTGGCTGACCCGTGGTACACGAAGGCCCGCCCTTCGTTGCTCTGACCGTTGTCATACTTGGGTGCACCGATGACGACATCGGCGTATCCATCTCCGTTGATGTCTCCAGCCCCGTCGACAGCCCATCCGAACTGGGCTCCCGCTTGGTTCCCTTCAGCGGTCCAGGATGGCTCAGAGGCAAGGCCAGACGCCGTGCCTTCGTATAGGAAGACCTGCCCCTCGTCGTTTTGGCCGTTGTCGTACTCGTAGGCTCCCACGACGACATCGTCAAAACCATCGCCGTTGACGTCGCCGGCTGTCCCGAGGGAGTAGCCAAAAGACGACGACGCTTGGTCCGACTCGTCGGTCCAGGTCGGGGTCTCGCTGACAATAGAAGGCGCGCCCAGATAGATGTAAGCGTATCCGTCGCCCCCAGCTGGCGGGGCTGAGTTGTAATCCCCCAGGTAGGCGCCAACCAGCACATCCGAATATCCGTCTCCATTGACATCACCGGCCGAACTGACCGAATTGCCGAAGCGTGCTCCGGCGATGCCCGACTCACCACGCCAGGCGTGTGTCGACGACAGGCCGGAGGATGAGCCCAGGTATAGGTAAGCTCGGCCTTCGTTGACCTGGCCGTTGTCGTGCCCGGAGGCTCCCACCACGACATCGCCATAACCGTCGCCGTTGACATCTCCTGCCGAGCTGACGGAGACACCAAAGTCAGAGCCAGTCTGAGGGCTTGAGACGGTCCAGGATGGTGTCGACGACGGGCCGCTCTGGCCCCCCGCGTAGAGGATCGCGGAGCCGGCATCGTCAGTCGGTTCCACCCGCATGTCGCCGATCAATATGTCGGCGTAGCCGTCTCCGTCGACATCGCCTGCCCCCCCTACCGCTGCGCCGAACCCTGGGGCGGTGCTGGTGACCGTCCAATCGCGGTCGGGGTTGAGCGTTGGGCAAGTGGGACAGGGGTACGACAGTCCAGGACACTGCGGTGCATCAGACTCGCCGTCGCCGTCCGTGTCGCAATCGAAAATTGCGGCGTAGCCAAGGAACAGCGAAGCGGCCCCTTCCTGTCCGGTCAACAAGTCGGCAAACCCATCTCCATTGACATCCCCCACTCCTGTGACGAATTCGGACTCGCCTTCCAGATTCACAGCCCAACTAGAGCCCTGCGGCATGTAGTTGCCTGCGGTCTCGACAATGCCTGTTGGAGATCCTGGGTAGACGACGATCCGGTTGGGGCTCTCTGACGTGCTGGCGATGTCGCTGTAGCCGTCCCCGTTCACATCGCCCAGGCCTGCGACGGACCGACCAAGACTGGATACGGGGTTGAGCCCGATTCTCGACCAATCGGGACTGGATGGGGCTCCTGCGACTCCCTGCGCCACCTGCGCACTCCCGAGATAAACGGCGATGTAGCCCTTCCCACTGGAGTGGTCAGGTGCCCCGACCACGATGTCCGCGTAGCCGTCCCCATTAATGTCCCCAGCCCCGTCTACTGACCAGCCGAAGTGTGCTCCGCCATAGTTGGGGTAGAGGACCGCATCGGGTGTGGTGCTGGGCCCGGTGGATGAACCGAGGAAGACAAACGCCCCCCCCTCGTTTGCTCGGTTGGAGACATGCTCGTAGTAGGGCGCGCCGACGATGATGTCGTCGAAGCCGTCGAGGTTGAGATCCCCTGCACCGGCGACCGAAAAGCCCAATCGTGTGTTGATCTGGTTGCCGACATTGGTCGTCGACCAGAAGGCGTTTGCAATAGTCGAGTTACCACCCAGCAGCGGATCGATGGTCACCGGATAGTGGGCATCGGAGTCGTCTACCTGGATGCGAAGGCCCAAGTTACTCCGCTCCATGCGAGCGGCGAGGTGGCGTCCCGTTGTGTCCCAGGCCACCAGGTGGCTATAGCGAAGGCTCGACCCGGAGCCGCCAAACTGGGCTTCGCTGCCATCGCCATTGACCAGGACCTCGAGCCCCTGGACCTCTACGTCCACGACTAGAGGACCCTCGCCCGGTGGAGGGCTGTTGATGGTCCACCCCTGCTCCAGCCCTCTCGCGTCGTTGGTCCACCACTCAATGACACCCTTGCGGACAATCTCGGTTCGATGGAGACAGTTGCCGTCAATGTCCACCCGTTCGCTGCCGTCGCAATCGCCGAGTCGGGGTGAACTTGCGGGCAACGCGACCAAAGCACCGGGGCGCCCGTAAGCTTCGGTCCGCAGGCTGAGTTCGAAGTCCGGCGTGGCCCCTTTCAGCACGGCGCTCTCTGGTCGAGCCCGAATGGAGATCGCTCCGTTGAGTTCGACCTCTGCCCGCAGTCGTTGGTCCCGATTGGACAGGGCGATGGTGCCAGCTTCGGTGATCCTGGCTCGAAATTGGCTCGCACGAAGTGAACTCTGGACGTTCGCCCACCAGTGGTTCGTTGCCCCAGCTTCAGCTGGAAGGGTGAGGTCATTGGGCGTGTCTGTGGCGTGTTCGCCGGGACTATTCACGGCATCCGATGAGGGGTCAGCAGCTTGTTGCAGACACCCGGACGTTAAGGCAAGCGGCCCAATGAAGGCCAAAGAACAGAGGGCCCGCGCCGTGCGTTGCGCTGGGGAGTGACTAGGGCTCGCGGTCCTGTCCTGTGGCACGTCTCCTGCTCGCATGTCGTTTGAGTGACTCCTTATCGTGACTCGTCGCCGAAGACTGCAGTTGGTTGGCTGTGGTTAGAGTGCATCTGGCCCATCCTCTAGCAAGGGGGAGCGTCGCCCCCTCCGCCGAATGAGCACTGCAAGGCACACAAGCACTAGCGGGGCTGTTGTGTCGCGGACTTCGGCCTCGACGGTGCAGCCGCACTGCGGTGCGCCAAAGAGGTCAGCGGTGATGCCGGAACTCGTGTCGTCGTCATCGCCGGAGTCGTCGTCATCGCCTGAGTCGTCGTCGTCATCGCCTGAGTCGTCGTCGTCATCGCCTGAGTCGTCGTCGTCATCGCCTG
>PBPL01000222.1 GCA_002724675.1 Deltaproteobacteria bacterium
CTCAGCGCTGCCTGGTCGGTCGCGGACATTGTGGCCACGGTCAGCGCAGCCCTAGAGATCCCGCTGTCGTCCGGCACCGCGGACGAGGCCACCGAGACCTTGCTAGGCCAGGCCCTCGGCAGTCGCGGACCACTGCTCCTGCTGCTCGACAACTTCGAGCACGTCGCCGAGCACGGCGCCGCAACAATCAGCCGCTGGCTGAGCCTGGCTCCCGAAGTACGGTTCCTGGTGACCTCGCGCGACCGCCTCAAGCTTCGGGGCGAGGTCTGCCTCCAACTGGAGCCGCTGGGCACCGACGAGGCCGAGGCGCTGTTCGCCATCACGGCCCGGCGAGTTCGGGGCACCTACACTCCCAGCGCAGACGACCAGGCAGCCATCCGCGAGTTGGTGATCCGACTGGATGGGATCCCGCTAGCGATTGAGTTGGCTGCGGCACGGGTGACCGTCCTGTCCCCCAAAGGGATGCTGGACCGCATCGGCCGGAGATTCGAGCTGCTCGGCCACGGACCCGCCGACGTGGTTCCCCGTCAAGCCACGCTTCGAGCCGCCTTGGACTGGTCCTGGGACCTCCTCGAGGCAGCAGAGCGGGATGCTCTGGCCCAATGCTCTGTCTTCCGCGGGGGATTCTCGCTGGAGGCTGGCGAGGCCATCATTGATCTCTCCGCGCATGCAGGCGCCGACGTCATCGACACCCTCTCCTCACTGCAAGCCCGATCGCTGCTGCGCACCTACGAGGCTGAGGCGGTCCCAGGGGCCATCCGACTCGGGCTGTTCGAGAGCATCCGGGAATACGCCGCCAAGCAACTGGAGAGCGAAGGCGGCAACCCCGGGCTACATGATCGTCACCGCGACTTCTTCCTCGCTCAAGCGGAGTCCCGGGTGGTCGAGTTTGGGGCACCAGAAGGCAGCGATCTGCAGTGGTTCGATCTGGACCGGGACAACCTCCTCGCCGTCTATCAAAGAACCCGAGAAGACGATCCAGAGCAGGCAACGCGCGTCGTCTTGTGCCTGTCTCACGCCATGCTTCGTCGGGGCCCCTTCGACTCCAACATCAGCCTACTGGAGGACGTCACCGAGCGACTCGGCAAGTCGGCTTCACCCCTGGTCATCGGGCGGCTGCACTTCGCCCGCGGGGCAGCTCGAAGCGTCGTGGGACGCATGGCCGAGGCTGGCGAAGATCTGCGCAAGGCCGTAGAGGTCGCGCGCGCCAACGACCTGAGCGTCCTCGAGGCCAAGTCACTCCTCCATCTGGGCCTTCACGAACTCAGACGAGGACGCCTCGAGCCCGCCGGAGAGGTTCTGGAGCAAGCGCGTAGCGTCGCCGCTGACGGAAACCACGAGCGGGTACTGAGCCGCATTCAGGTGTCATTGGGCATCTCTCACGAGGCCGCCGCAGACTTCGACGCGGCCGAGGCTTGCTACCAGGACGCTCTGGCCATTGCGCGCCGCACTGGCGATCTCTGGGAGGAAGTGCGCACCCGCAGCAAGATGGGCTCTCTCTGCAGCTTCATGGAGGGTCGACTCCATGAAGCGCGCGGACACTTCCTCTGGGCCTTGGACCAAAGCCGGACTGTGGGCGATTGGTTCATCGAGGCCGGCTCTGCATACAACTTGGGCCGCCTGGAGATGAACCTTGGTCAAAACGAGGCCGCCGAGGAACACCTCAAGCGAGCGCTGACCACGTATCAGGAGATGGCCAACCGAGGGGCCCAGGCCTTCGTCATCATGTCCCTGGGCCTCATCGCGCTGGACCGAGGTCAGTGCGCCGGGGCAGCCGTCCTGTTGGACCAGGCCGAGCAGATCCTAGGCCAGGTGGAGAACCCGCTTGCCCAAGGGTACGCCGCGGTCACCCGAGCGATGGTGGACCTGGCCGAGAACGACCTGGACTCGGCGACACGCCGCCTGGAGCCAGCGGTCGAGCAACTGGTCTCACTCCAGCACCGCGTCCTCGAGGGCATTGCTCTCTGCGTCCGGGCAATGGTCGAGGCGCGTCAGGGCAACCGCAACGCATTCAGGGCCACCCGAGCACGCGCCAGAGAGCTGCTAGGCGAGTCGGGCTGGGGCGAGGGCAAAGCCATGCTTCGAGCGCTGGAGGCCTATGGCGTTTTGTTCGGCGAGTCTCCCGACCCCCCGGAAGCCGTGTCGTTTGCACGGGCCCGGGTCGCTATGCGGCTCCTGACGGGAGTGGAGCCCGCCAAGCCGAGCGAGAACCTCCGTGCCACTCCATCCACCAGTTCCGACACGCCAGCGGCTGTCTCCACTGGCTCCAATGACCTCCTGGTGCATCGCGATGGGCGCTGGTTCGAGGCTGCGGGCGGGGCCCGGGTCGATCTCACCCGCAAGCGAACCCTCCGCCCGCTCCTGCTGCTTCTGGCTCGGGCCCGGGAAGAGCGTCCCGGCGATGCCCTGGACGTAGACGCCATCTTCGAAGAGGTGTGGGCTGGAGAGCGGATCCTGGGGGAGGCACGCAAGAATCGCGTCTACGTATCCATCGCCACGCTACGCAAAGCTGGACTCGACCTCTTCTTGGACACGCGGGGAGACGGCTACCTCATCCGACCCGATGTACAGGTCCACTGGGCCGACTGACCCCTGAGTCGACTCCCCCTTCATCCTGCGCGTTCATTGGGGTTACAATCCCGCCGCCATGGACCTAGACGAGCCCACATCCGGACCGCAAGAGCCGTCCAAGCTCGCGAGGGCGGAAGCCCTCCTCTCGCGAATTCTGCCGCCTGTCGCGCTCTGCCTGGGCCTGGTGCTGGTGATCGTCGTGGCCGCCCACCTCGGCGCCGGCAAGAAGCTCAACTACGTCCGTCAGATAGTGACCATTGGGTTGGCAAGCCTGGCCTTGGTGGGCTGGACCCGCAGCTGGTTAACACCGAAGCGACAGGTGCTTTTGGGGGTCTTGCTCACGCTCTTCGCCGGCTCCGCATTCTGGATCCAGGCCGCTCAGCAAGCCAGACACCTTGGCGAGGACAAGCAGATCTATCCGTGGGGCGTCTACCACTACTACCTGGGAGCCAAGTACTTCGACGAGCTGGGCTACAAGCACCTGTACGACCAGTCGTTGGTAGCTGACGCCGAGGAAACGAAGGACCTGAAGGGTGTCCCGAAAATCAGAGACCTGAGCACCTACCGCTTTGTGAAGGCCAAGAAGCGGCGAAAAGGCAAACGGCTGGACACCTTCAGCGACGAGCGCTGGAGCGAGTTCAAGGCCGACCTGGCCTTCATGACCGGGCTCAAGGGCACCGACTTCTGGAAACAAGTGCTGCGCGACCGGGGCTACAACCCATCGCCCTCTTGGAATGCGATTGGCTCGGCCTTGACGAACTCCTTGTCCATCCGCGATCGGACCTCACAAACCCTTCTGGTGCTTCTCGACGTTCTGCTGGTACTGAGTGCCTTCGCTGTGAGCATTCGCGCCTACGGCTGGACGCGTTCGATGTTCATCTTGGCCGCGTTCTACATATGGTTTGGCAATCCTAATCGGGTGTTTGGCCAGATCTACAACCTGGACTGGTTTGCTGCTACCTGGGCCGCTGTTGCCTGTTGGCGATTGGGCCGCGCTCGAACCGCGGGCGCACTCATTGGCTACGCCACCATGGTGCGTATCTTTCCCATCGTTCTGCTGACGGCACCCATCGCCCATGTGGGCCTGCGCGCCATCCGCGGACGACCGCCAGCAACCCAGCACCGGCGGCTGCTAGCCGGAGCGGTGGCCGGCATGGTCGTGATGTTCGCCCTGGGCACCATGGGTGGCAACAAGGGGCTCACCGCCTGGAAGATGTTCGGCAACAACATCGTCCACCACAGCTCGGAGCACGCCTATGGCTCCCGCCGTCTCGGTCTTCAACACCTCTTTGGGCTCAGTTGGTCGGAGGGGCTAGAGAAGAAAGCGGTCAAGAAGAAGAACCGGGCCAATCAGGAGGCCAACAAAACGCTGTTTCGAACGATTCAGTTGGTACTAGCCGCCTTGTTCTTGCTCGCCATCATCCGCAGCGACGACCACGACGGCCTCCTTCTGGGGGCCGCGCTCGTGTTCGTCGGCACCGTCGCGTCGAGATACTACGGCGCCATCTTCATTCTGCTCATGCTCCTGGGCTGTCCTGCGCGCGGAGACCCTGGACAGTCTCCGCCAAAGCCCCGCCCCTTGCCCCTTCGCAGCCTCGATGCCGGACTGTTGGCCATCGTGTGGGCCGTCTACGCGTCGCCACTCAAGGGCTCCGAAGACTGGGCAACGTACGTCTGGGCCAATGCGCTCCTCCTCGCGTGGTTTCTGGCGCTACTCGCGGTGCGCTTCACAGCCCATCACCGAGCAGTGACCGCCTGACGTCCGGGGCTCTGCCCACAGGAGGGGGCTTTTGGGGAATCGCACGAACTGAACCATCGTCCATGCAGGCGCTGTGCTGCGCCTCTGCCACGACCAGCAAGCCAGGCCCAGGTACCCTCGTCCGATGCTCCAGCTCGTAGAACTCAGTGTCCAACTCGGAGATCGGGTCCTCATGGACCAGGTGGGCCTGCAGCTCGGACCTCGGGATCGCGTGGCACTCGTGGGACGGAATGGCGCGGGCAAGTCCACCTTGATGAAGGCGGCCGCTGGCATCATCTCCCACGATAGCGGGGACATCACCCTGGGGCGGGGAGAGACGATCGCCTACCTACAGCAGGAGCACCTCGTGTCCTCCAGCAACACCCTCTGGGAAGAGGTCTACGCCGTCTTGGAACCCATCGTGGCCATGGAGCGTGAAGCCAACGAACTGTTCGAGAAGGCAGCGGAGATCGAGAACGACGAGCAGAGGCGAGCCGAGCTCCTGGAGAGGGCTGGTGAGCTCCACGACCAGTTCACGGTGGCCGAGGGCTTCCAGGCGGAGGCGCGATGTGGTCGGGTTCTCTCAGGGCTCGGCTTTCAGCGTGAAGATTGGCCCAAGAGAGCCTCCGAGTTCTCTGGTGGCAAGCAGGTAACCATCGGACTAGCGCGGCTGCTCTTGGAGCGACCGCGGTACCTCCTGCTCGATGAGCCCACCAATCACCTGGACATCGAGACCCGAACCTGGCTGCTGCACGAGTTGCGTAACTATCCCGGCGGTCTGCTGCTCACCTCTCACGATCGGGACTTCTTGGACCGCTTGGTGAGCCGAACCGTAGAGATTGCCCGGGGCAAGCTCACCGTCTACTCGGGCGGCTACACGTCATATCGCCGCCAGCAGAAAGAGCGCATGGTCCACTTGAGAGCCCGTGCCGAGAGCCTCGCCGCGGAGCGGGCGAAGATGGAGGCCTTCATTCGTCGGTTCCGCGCCAAGGCGAGCAAGGCAGCCCAGGTGCAGTCTCGAGTCAAGATGCTCGAGAAGATGGAGGTCATCGAGCTTCCGGAACAAGAAAAGAAGGTGCGCCTTCGTTTTCCCGACCCCCCCCCGGCGCCCAGACCGCTGGTGGAGGTGCGTCAGGCGAGCAAGGGCTACGATGACCTCCAAGTGCTGGAAGACATCGAGTTGGCGGTGTACCCGGGCGAGCGCATCTTGTTGGTTGGGGCCAATGGTGCTGGCAAGTCCACCTTGCTGCGCTTGATCTGTGGCGAAGAACGGCCAGACACAGGCAACGTCCGATCCCTCTCTGGCACCCGCCACGCCTGGTTCGCTCAGGACCAAGCCCGGGAACTCCCAGAAGGCGCCTCCGTCCTGGACGCGACCCTCGAAGCCTCGCCAAGTCTGGGAAGCGATCGAGCCAGGGCTCTTCTGGGCGCCCTCCTGTTTCGTGGGGACGACGTTCACAAGCCTTGTTCGGTGCTCAGCGGAGGCGAGAAGAGCCGAGTAGCCCTCGGTCGCGTCTTGCTGAAGCGGGCCAACCTCCTTCTCCTGGACGAACCGACCAACCACCTGGACATCGAGTCCAAGGATGTCCTCGCCGAAGCGCTGGAGCACTTCAAGGGAACCATCTTGTTCGTGAGCCACGATCGCGAGTTCGCCAACCGATTGGCGAACACCATCTGGGAGGTGGGCGGAGGAACCGTGCAGACCCACCGGGGCAACCTGGATGATTTTCTCTGGAACAAGGCCATCGCAGCGGGAGTTGCCACCCGTCGTGCCCCCAATGAAGCCGCACCTGATCACTGGCTCCTGGGGGGGCTCCCCGAGGGGGCCCTGGGCGAGCCCACAGGTCCCGGGACCAAAGCCAACAAGCAAGGGCAGGGCTCTGCCGCCGAGTCCAGCGCACCCAGCGCTGCCGCCAAGGACCAGCCGGCCCTGTCGTGGAAGGAGAGCAAGCGACTGGCTTCGCTACGTCGTCGCCAGGAGAAGGAAGCCGAGCAGCTCATGGAAGAACTCGAGGCGCTGGAGAGCAAGGTTGCAGCCCTCGATGCCTTGATGGCAGACCCCGAGAACAGCACCGACTGGGACAAGCTAGAGGGGTGGAGCGCCGAGCGGAGGACGCTCGATGCCCGACGTACCGCCGCCTACGAGCGCTGGGAAGAACTGGACGGGCTCCTCAAGACCTGAGAGAAGCCTCCCGAAACGGGCTGCGCTGCCCCAAAGACTCCATGTCCCGCTCCACCTCGCGCCCCTCGACCCTCACGTACTCCTCGATCGCATCCCGGAGGCCCGGGTGCCGGATCCAGTGGGCGCTCCATGTGCTTCGCGGCACTAGCCCCCGGCTCAGCTTGTGGCGCCCCTGCGCACCCGCCTCGAACAGGCTGAGCTTCTCCTGGATGGCGTGTTCGATGAGCGCGTAGTAGCAAAGCTCGAAGTGCAGGCCGGGGATCGGCTCTAGGCTGCCAGCGTAGCGGCCATAGAGGTGACTCCCGCGACGAAAACTGAGGCTGGCTCCTATCCACTGTGACCCACGATGGGCGAGCACCACGACAGCCCGCTCCGCCAGCCTATGAGGGGCCTGCTCGAGGAAGAAGGCGGGCTCCAGGTAGGGCATCCCTCCCCTCTTGCGCACCGTGTGTCGATACAGGCGATCCACCAAGGCCCAGTGCTCCTGGGTGATCTCGTCGCCACGCAGCAGCTGGAGCGAGACCCCATGATCTCGAAGCCGTCGGCGCTCGCGACCTATCTCGCCCCGTCGCTTGCGCCTCAAGGACCTCATGTAGTCCTGGAAGTCCGCCCAGCCCTCGTTGTGCCAGTGGAACTGGTAGCTGCGCCGAGGCAAGTAGCCCAGGGGAGCGAGCGCCCTCGCTTCCTGTTCAGAACAGAATAGAACGTGCACTGACGAGGACTCGCTCGCCTGAGCGAGGCCCAGGAGCGCTTCTCCCAACAACGCCCGGTGGCTCTCTTCGTCCACCTGGGGGTGCACCAGGAGGCGAGGACCGGTCGCTGGAGTAAACGGCACCGCCGTGGTCACCTTGGGGTAGTAGCGGAGCCCACCTCGCCGGGCCCCGTCTGCCCAAGCCCAGTCAAAGATGTACTCCCCATAACTGTTGGTGCGCACATAGCTGGGTGTGGCAGCAACGAGCTTTGGGGTCGCTCCGGACGCTTCGGGTTCCTCCGCGGCCCGCACGACGACGTGCGCAGGCAACCAACCCGTGTTTGCACCAAGACTGCCCGAGTCCTCTAGGGCGGCCAGGAAGGCATGCTCCACAAAGGGGTTGTCGTGGCCCACCAGAGCATCCCAATCCCCAGCGGGGATCTCGTGAATACTCTGGGCCACGGACACCTTCTGGGGGAGGTCTTTCACACCACGACGGTACCGGGCGTTAGAATCCAACGCACGCAATCGTCCTCGGTGAAGCCTTGTCCCAACACCTAGATACCGGGTCTCCGACCCTACGCACCATCGCCCACTACGACCATCACGCAGACCAGTTCTGGGAGGGAACCAAAGACCACGATGTCCAGCAAAACATCAATGCGTTGCTGAGGGCATTGGGCCCGGGCCAGCATGAGATCCTGGACCTTGGTTGTGGCCCCGGACGTGACCTAAGAGCCCTCAAGACCCTGGGGCACCACCCCACCGGCCTCGACGGATCCAGCCGCTTCGTGGCCATGGCCAAGGAGTACTCGGGCTGTCCCGTGCTTCACCAAGACTTCCTGCAGCTGGACCTGCCCGCTCAGGCGTTCGACGGCATCTTCGCCAACGCCAGCCTCTTTCACGTGCCATCAGCCGCTCTAGGGCGAGTTCTCGGCGAGCTTGCCGATGCGCTCCGTCCCGATGGGGTCTTGTTCAGCTCCAACCCGCGGGGACAGAACCAAGAAGGCTGGAACGGGGAGCGCTACGGGGCCTATCACGATCTCAACGCGTGGCGAGAGTTCGTTATGGCCGCAGGGTTCGACGAGGTGGAGCACTACTATCGGCCCCAGGGAGCTCCCCGCGATCAACAGCCGTGGTTGGCCACAGTCTTCCGCAAGCTCAACCACCGCTCGCCGCAAGGGACAATGGAGAAGCGATCACGACGTGGTTGAAGCATCGAAGACTGCCGTAGCTTCAGCGAGCGCTCGCCCCAACGGTGAGGCGCTCCCCACCTGCATCTCCTCCATCCACCGACGGGCCTCCGCCATGGCCTCCTTAGCCGCCTCATGTTTCTGCCCGAGCACATACACCTCAGCCGCCCAACACAAGAGGGTGGCGTACTCGTATGGACAGGAGCGGGGCCAACCCTCGAGCGCCTGAGCGACCAGCGCTTCGGCCTCTTGCAGTCGACCCTGCCGGGCACGAACCAGTGCAAGACCGCCGCCCCCCAACGCTACAAACTCCGGCGACTGCAGTCCCTCGTAGAGAGCGATATAGGCCTCCAGGTGCCCGACGGCCGAGGCCCACTCCTTGCGAAGCACGTCAATGTCCACCTGAACCAACAAGGCTGGCGCACGAATCCAGGGACTGGGTTCGCTCGCATCGTCTGTCACGAGGTGGCGAATCAACTGCTCGGCAGCAGCACAGCCCTGCATGCCCTCAGTCAGCAGACACATTGCCATCGTAATGCGTGCCCTATTGGCCGTACGGCGGGGAGCCGCCACCGGCTCCTGCTCAAGGACCTGCTGCAGCAGGACCTTCGCCTCCTCGGGGCGACCACACAGCATGTGCACAGCGGCCATCGAATGGCCCAGGAGCGCGACGCGGCTGAGGTTACCGCGCCGCTGGTACAGGGCCCGAGACGCCTCGAAGTCTCGCAGGGCTGCGCCCAGCCGACCCCGGGCTCGGTTGACATCTCCTCGCTGGTACAACAACCCCGACTTCGCACGCGTGTCGGACCACTTCTCCGCGAGGACCAGCCCCCGGCACAAAGCCTCGTCGGCCAGCTCCCAGCGCGCTGACCGTCCATACACGGAGCCCAAGTCGGCCAAGATGTGGGCCAGCTTGCCGTCCAGCCCCAGGCGATCCGCCTCTTCGAGGGCACGCAACAGCCAGGCTTCAGCCGCCTCAGTGTCACCCCAGTCCACCGTCGACATCAAGACGAAGGCCTGGATTCGCATGGACTGGGCCTGGCCAGCCTCTACCAGAGACAGCAGCTCGCGCGCCAAGCCCTGCGCCTCGGACGGGCGCGAGAGACGCCACTGAGCTCGAGCGACATCGCGAAGCACAAGAGCGAGCAAGTCAGGCTCCAACTCCAGGCATTGTCGGATCCGAGTGCCTACCTCAATGGCTTGCTCGAGGCCCCTCGCCGACAACAAAAAGACGGGCACTGCGGCAAGAAACGCCCCCACAGCATCTGAGGGCTGGTCCAGCTCAATGGCGTAGTCCACAGCGGCACACAAGTTCCCCAGATCGTCCGCGCTCGCAGGCAGCTGCTGCGCCGTGGCCCGACGCTCGGGACCATCGGCAGTCTCTTCCTCAACAAAGCGACCAAACCAATGGGCATGCGCTGACTTCGTAGAGACCACCAGGCGGGCGAACGCTGGATCTTGCTCGCTGAGTTCGGCGCACCTTCGGTGCACGAACGAGCGGGTCGTCGCGAGCAGCTGCATTCGCATGGCATCCCCGGCGGGACACACCCACAACAGGGAGTGATCCACCAGGTCTTGAATCACCTCGTAGACCTCCCGGTCGTCCACTGCGGGCGCCAAGATGCTCTCAGCAGCCTCGAGGGTAAAACCTCCCCGAAATGCGCTCGTAAGAGCCAGTAGCTTCTGACAACTAGAGTCTAGTAATTCCCAGGATATAAAAAGGCATACTTCAAGTGACTTATGACGCCCTTCGCTGTCCCTCCGGCGAGTGTCCAAGTCCATGAGCCGCTCGCCCAACCTGCGGGCTAGCGCCGCCGGGCCCAACAGGCCGACGTGAGCAGCTGCGATCTCGATGGCGAGCGGCAAGCCTGCCAATCCATCAACGAGACCAGGAAGAGCAGGGTCAGTATCTTCGAGCACAGCCCCGGAAGCCCGAGCCCGCTGGGCGAAGAGGGCAATGGAGTCTCTGGCACCCAGGGGCGCCATGGCGACCACCAACTCGGAGCTGAGACGGAGGCGCAACCGAGAGGTCGCCAAGACCTTCAGGCCCGGTACATCTGCCAACCACGAGGAGAGGACCTCTGCAGTCGCCTCCACCACTTGCTCACAGTTGTCCAGGACAAGAAGGGTGGGCCCCATTCCAACCAGGTGCTGACCCATCTCCACCACATCTGCCGCCAGGTCCGAGCCCTGAACCCGGTAACCCAGGGAGGAGGCCGCAGACAGCACGAGGTCCGTCCCTGAGTGAGATTCGGACAGATCCACCCACCAGACGCCCCCCTCGAACAGCCCCTCCCGGTGCAGGCTCAACGCTACCCCCTGGGCCAGCGTCGTCTTGCCCATCCCCCCCGGCCCGGTCAGCGTCACGAGTCTCCGGGAACCTCTAAGCTCTGCCGCTATTTGATCGGACTCGGGACGAGGAACAACGACCCGAGTCTCCGACGGCACGTTGGTTCCAGCTCGGCCCCCAGTGGCCTCCTGGGCGTGCCCATCGCCCCGAAGACACCAGCCCTCACCCCACACAGTGAGCAGATACTCCGGATCGTCGGGTCGAGCTTCGATCTTCTTGCGGAGACGGACTATGGCCTTCTCCGCCGCCCGGCTGATTGTAGTCGCGCTATAGCCCCAGACATCCGTGTAGAGATCGGCTTTGGTCACGACCTGGCCCAGCCGACCCGCCAGATAACTCAGGAGCTTGGCCTCAATCGACGTAAGAGACTCCTCCTCAGAGCCGCGAAGTACTTTGCGGCGTGCCAAGTCCACGGTCACATCGCCAAGACACAGTTGGCCACTCACAGGAGGCTGATCGGGCTTTGGGGTCGGACTAGACATCGCGTCAATCGCCGTCTTGAGCCGCATTGGGCGACTTGGGAGCCTCCATTGTGGCCGAACTGTCTCACTCTGTCTCAGACGCGCGAGCGTGCGGGGCCTACTGTAGCCGCAGGTTCACGGAGTTCGACGCGCCATTGCGCCGAGCGTCGCAACAACTCGGCATCAGAAACGACATACAGCGAACACAGGTCGACAACGTCTGCTTGCAAACGTGTCCAAGAAGCTAGAGCCCACGGCTCGGAAAGAAGAGGCCCATGAAGACCGCCAGTCTGAAGGTTCTTGTCCGAATCACTGCGACTCTAGGCTCGCTGGTCCTGTTCCTGGCTCAGGTTGGTTGCGCTGTGGGCCTCCCCACCCAGTATCAGGACAATCTGGAAGTTCAGGACGAGAGCTTCGTCGTTGATTTCGAGTACGACCACGACGACCCTCTGCTGGGGATGACACCCGAGCAAGCTGCCGAGGTCATGGACGCCACTTGGCGCGGGGATCTGCTCGTAAGCAACGATGTGGTCATCGTGGAAGAGAATCCCTGCTTCGAGGAGCCATGGTTCGACGGCAAGGAGTCTGTGACCCTCGAGTTTCGCTGTGCAGACGACCAGTTGAACATCCAAGAAGGCAGCATCCTCATCAGCTCGGCGCAAGCCGGCTTCAGCCGCCGCATCACGACTCTGAGCCGTCAGGGAGACCTCATCGCGGCTGAGACCAGCCCAGCCCAGCTGGAAGAGATCTTGTTCGTTGGTGAATTCCGAGAGCAGGTCGTCCTAGATCACGAGGTCGTTCTTATGGAAGACCCCGAGACGGGTCCCTCCGCTCGAGACCTCAACATCAACGCCAACTGGACCCTCTACGAGCGCACTGAGAACGGCATCGACTACCGCATCAAGCTGGGTGGCCGGGCCGGGCTCCAGCCCGTCGTGGACTTTGATGTGAGCCTGCGGCTTTGCTCGATCTTTGGTGTGCCGACGCCCTTCCCGTGTGGCGACTACAGCGCTGCTCTCTCGGTCATCTCCGACCTCGAACTCCGGCTCATTCTGGAGCTGGGCTCGGGGTTCCAGTTCGGACAGGACTATCCCCTCCCCTACACCCTGCCCCCGAGGCCCTTCTTCTTCATGGTCGGGCCCGTCCCTGTGCACGGCGAGATCAACTTCGAGCCGGCGCTCTTCTGGGAGGTCAAGGCCGGCGCCAAGCTGGTCACGGCGGTGGGAGTGGGTGCTCAGGTGACCGGCACCGTTGGCGTGCGAGGCGGCCTGTACGAAGTCCCTGAGAATCTCTCGGGCGTCACCATGGACGATGCTCACTTCATCAACCCTCGCTTCGATCAAGTCATCTCAGCTAGCGCGCGTGTAGGGCTCAAGTTCAAGCCACTAGTCGACCTGCAAGCAGGATCCCTGGAGCTGAGTTCTCAGCTGGCCTATTACCTCGAAGCCAAGGCGACCGCAGACTGTGACGAAGTCGATCTGGTCTTGCAGCACGGCGCGCAGACTCGCCTGGGCATCTCTCTGGGCTGGGGACCACTCTCGGTAAACACTGGCTGGAACCTCTTCGGGCTGGGTCCCTATGAGATCGCGGGAACCAGTGTGCCCTTCGATGGCCTACTGACCGGAGACTCCGACTGCATGGGCGATGGCGATGCAGAACCCAGCGGCGATGGCTTCGAGGAGCTCCCGCACGCAGCGAGCGACAGCGAGTCGTGGCTC
>PBPL01000223.1 GCA_002724675.1 Deltaproteobacteria bacterium
AAGTAGAGGGCTACTGACTGGGTAACGACTCGGGAGTTGGCTGGGGGTCTCCCTCCACCGGCGCCGGAGAGACTTCTCGCTTATCCAGAAAGCGTCGAGCCTTGAGAGCTGTGCGGCTCTCGGGATCGCGAGCGGCCAGAGCTTCGAGCGCGGTTCGAGCTTCCTGCTGCCGACCCAAATTCCACAAGCAGACTGCTTGCCGGTAGCGGCAGCGCACAGCGAGCTTCGAGTCGGGGAACTGCTCGTAAGCCAACCGGTAGCGACGCTCTGCAGCCTTCCAGGCCTTTCGTTTCCAGTAGAAATGGCCAACCTGCGTCGCCCGACGAACGAGCCGAAGCTCCGCCTTTTCACGCAAGCGCTGTACCTCCTCCAAGTAGATGGAGTCGGGGAAGCGCTCGACAAACCCCTTCAGTCGCTTCAGCCCACGAACCGTATGGGACTGGTCACGCTGAGCCACAGACGGAGCAAGCTTGAACTCGGAGCGTGCAATTCGATAGACCACGTAATCCACTTCCGGGTGCCGTGGGTGCAATCGAGCAAACTGTCGATAGGCATCTACAGCCTCCGCAAAGGCGGACTTCTCGTACAGACAATCAGCCACCCGAAGCTCTGCAAGAACTGAATACTGGTTGAATGGAAAGTGATTGCGAACCTTGTCGAACGACAACACGGCCTCGTCGTAGTAGCCCCGTCGCATCTGCCTGAGTCCGCGGTTGTAGAGTTGCTCTGGGGTCTCGGCGACACGCACTTTCTTGCGCGACCGCGGCGCCTCCTTCGTCGATGCTAGGGGGTCCAGGCCAGCAGTTTCTCCAGCCGCGAAGGCGGTCTTTGGCCCGGTGGCAGTACCCACCACGGCAAGCCCGAGGAACAACAGCAGCGACCGCATCCGCGCCGCCTTCACACCGCAAAGAAACCAGGCTGTAGTGGTCGAGTCCATGGCGAATCCGGTAGGGCGCACCTGCCACTCAGTTGTGCCAGAGTCGGCGCAATCTGGCAGGCCAATCCCGCTTGCGCAAGGGGCAGTCGGTTTGACAACCCCCAAGCACCTCTTAAGTTTCCTCCGATACCCTTGATGTTCGGTACTGGTCCAAAGCAATGGGCCGGCGAACTGAGGAGAGGACACGCGGTATGGCTGAAGAGACACCCCAGGACTCCAAGAACGATGCGCCGATGGACGCGGCAGTGGGCGACGACAGCCTGAGAGGCGCAGGACGGCGTCCCCTGGACTTCTCCACCTTTCTCATCTCGTTGGGCACCTCGGCGCTCGTGCAGCTGGGAGAGGCTCCCGATCCCACCACAGGTGGTCAGATGACCGCCGACATCACGGGAGCCCGCCAGACAATCGACCTGCTGGGCATTATCGAAGAGAAGACTCGCGGCAACCTCTCCGAGTCCGAAGACGCATTGCTCAAGAACCTGCTCCGAGACCTTCGACTTCGGGCCATTCAAGGCAATCGACAGGAGCAGTAGCCACCCATGCGAAGCGAGCAACTGACCGTCAAGAGCCAGGAAGCCATCGGCGCCGCCCGAGAGTTGGCTCGCGAACACGGCCAGCAAGAGGTGGACCTCGAGCACCTGCTCATGGCTCTGCTCAGCCAAAAAGACGGCATTGTCCCCCAGGTCATCCGCAAGATCGGAGCCGACCTCAAGGCCGTGGAAGCGGACCTGGCCCAAGACCTGACCAAACGACCGAAAGTAGAGGGCGGTCGCTACTACGTCTCGGATCGACTCCACCGAACCGTGGATAAGGCGCTCGATGAGGCCACAGATCTCAAGGACGACTACATCAGTACCGAGCACCTCTTGCTCGCGGCCACCGTCGCCAAGAAAGCCGCGGGGAGAGTCCTTCGCGAGCACGGCATCACCCGAGATGCGGTGCTCCAGGCAATGGCTCATCTGAGGGGAGCCCATCGAGTGACGGACCAGAGCCCAGAGGACAAGTTCCAAGCCCTGGAGAAGTACGGGCTCGACCTCTGTCAACAGGCCCGACAGGGCAAGCTCGATCCAGTCATTGGACGTCAAGAAGAGATCCGACGCATCGTGCAGATCCTCTCTCGGCGCACCAAGAACAACCCCGTACTCGTGGGTGAGCCCGGGGTGGGCAAGACAGCGCTCGCCGAAGGACTGGCCAATCGAATCGTCCAGGGAGACGTGCCAGAGACGCTCCGTAGCAAGCGCCTGATTGCGCTGGACCTGCCATCCATGGTTGCCGGCGCCAAGTACCGCGGTGAGTTCGAAGAGCGGCTCAAGGCCGTGCTTCAAGAAGTTCAGGGAGCCGGCGGCGAGATCATTTTGTTCATCGACGAGCTCCACAACATCATCGGCGCCGGCAAGAGCGAAGGAACCATGGACGCGTCCAACATGCTCAAGCCTGCGCTGGCCAGGGGCGAGCTCCGATGCATTGGCGCCACCACGCTCGACGAATACCGCAAGCACATCGAGAAAGACTCTGCCCTGGAGCGGCGCTTCGCCCGCATCTTCGTGGACCAGCCCACTGTCGAGGACACCGTTGCCATCCTACGGGGCCTCAAGGACAAGTACGAAGTACACCACGGCGTCCGGATCCGAGACGCAGCGCTGGTGGCCGCTGCCCACCTGTCACACCGCTACATCGTCGGACGCTTTCTGCCAGACAAGGCCATAGACCTCATGGACGAGGCCGCCTCTGCGGTTCGCATGGAGATCGACTCGATGCCGGCGGAGATCGACACCTTGCAACGTCGCATCCGCACCTTGCAGATCGAACAGCAGGCCCTGAAGAAGGAGGACGACCGAGCCAGCCGAGAGCGAGTCTCTGCCATTGAGCTGGAGCTGTCCCAGATCGTCGAAGACGCCAATGCACTGCAGGCCCGATGGCAAGCCGAGAAGGCCGCCATCGCGGGCGTTCGTGAAAAGAAAGAGCAGCTGGAAGAGGCCCGCAACCAGATGGACCGGGTCGAGCGGGAGGGCGACCTGACCCGGGCAGCAGAACTCAAGTACGGCGTAATCCCTGAGCTAGAGAAGGCGATCGCGACAGAACAAGAGACCCTGGACGGCCGACAAGGCGATCACCCGATGCTCGTGGAAGAAGTGGATGAGGAGGGGATCGCGGCGGTAGTGGCCAAGTGGACCGGCATCCCTGTCAGCCGGCTACGAGAGTCCGAGGTGGCCAAGCTGCGGCGGATGGAAGACGAGCTCCGCAAGCGGGTCGTGGGCCAAGACGAGGCCTTGTCCCTCGTGTCGTCGGCGGTTCGACGAGCGAGAGCGGGCCTGCAGGAAGACAGTCGACCCATCGGCTCATTCATCTTCCTGGGCCCCACAGGTGTCGGAAAGACGGAAACAGCAAAGGCCTTAGCCGAGTTTCTGTTCGACGACGAACAAGCCGTAGTGCGCATCGACATGTCCGAGTTCATGGAGAAACACGCCGTCGCACGCTTGATTGGCGCGCCACCCGGCTACGTGGGCTACGACGAAGGAGGCGTGCTGACCAATGCCGTCGCCACGCGGCCCTACTCGGTCGTACTGTTCGACGAGATCGAGAAGGCTCACAGCGATGTCTTCAACGTGCTGCTTCAGATGCTCGACGATGGACGTCTCACCGACTCCCATGGCAAGACCGTCGACTTCCGAAACACCGTAATCATCATGACCAGCAACGTGGGCGCCCCGAGGATCATGGAGAGCGCAGGTGACCGAGAACAGATGCAGTCCATCGCGTCCGATGCGCTGCAGGCCTCGTTCCGCCCCGAGTTTCTCAATCGAATCGACGACATCGTCGTGTTCAATCCTCTGAATCGGAAACATATCGGCGCGATCGTCCACATCCAGTTGAACCAACTCCGACGCCTGCTGGATGGCCGCAACATGACCATTGAGCTGGACGACACGGCCACCACGCTGCTGGGTGACCTCGGCTACGACCCGGCCTACGGTGCGAGGCCGCTCAAGCGAGCCATTCTGAGACACCTCAAGGACCCCTTGAGCCTTCAGATCCTCGATGGAGCCTTCGGCGAGGGAGACCACCTCATGGTGGGTGTGCAAGAGGGCTCGTTTGTATTCGAGCTCACGGAGCGTCCCACGACCTTGGAGACAGCAGCTGTCGGCCCTACCGATTCGGGGACCTCGGACCAGGACGAGGGCGAGAGCGCTCCCGGCGATCAGCCAGGCCTCTAATGGCCGAGGACACTGATGGGAGTGGCTGGTCGACCCAACAGGAGTCTCCCGCCAGTCAGGCCAAACCCCAACGACAGACGCGGGCCATGTAGAGTACGCGCTACCGATGGGCACCAACAACACTGAAGAGGAACCGCTCGAGGACACGACAGGCAAGTCTCCTGTGTGCGACACGACCGGAGAGTCGCCCACGATGACGGCCCCTCAAGCCACACTCGATGACGAGCAAGCCCCCCGGGTACCCACCTTGATCGTCCAATCGGGCCCGAACATTGGTGATTACTTCGTGTTCCCGCAGGACAAAGAATCCATCATCGTCGGCCGCGGTCGCGACAGTGACTTCCGCATCCCAGACACGTCGGTATCGCGGAACCACGCTCGATTTCGCGAAGTTCCCGGGGTGGGCGACTCAGACATTCGAGTCAATGATCTCGGCTCAACTAATGGGACTCTCATCCAGGGAATGGCGGTCGAGGCAGAGATCACCGTCTGCGATGGGGATGTCCTGCAGCTGGGAGACGTGACCATCCGCTATCGGCGCATGGATCCCACGGATCGCGCTTTTCAAGAGGAGATCGCATCCAAGGTCGAGAACGCACGAACAGATCCGCTGACAGGTCTCAACACACGTCGCTACCTGGACGACTACCTCAGCGACCTCGTCGCTGCTCACGAGCGCAACGCACGCGCCATCTCCGTCCTAATGATCGACCTCGACCACTTCAAGCAAGTCAACGACGGCTTCGGCCATGCCATCGGCGATCAGGTTCTTCAAGATGTCTCTCAGCTCATCCAGACCGCCATCCGCAGCGGGGACACAGCCGTTCGCTACGGTGGAGAAGAGTTCTGCGTTGTGCTTCCCGGCGCCTCCGAAGCCATCGCTCTGCGTGTCGCCGAGCGCATCCGAAGTTCCACCGAGACGTCTTCGAGGGAGCGGGAAGGTCGCGCCCCCAAGGTCACGGTCTCCATTGGGGCGGCAACGCTTGCACCCAATGAGGACGCTGCACACTGGCTGGAGCGAGCAGATGCAGCCCTCTACATCGCGAAACGGGATGGTCGAAACCGGGTGGTGAATGCAGCCCCAGGCACCGCGACTTTCGAGGTCGAGACCGTGCCGGCCCCCGGTGGATTCCAGGATCGAGACACCCACCGAGTGCTTCGCGTCGACAACCAAACGCGGACAGCAGCGCGCATCAAGAAGAGCGACCTGGACAACTCCTGAATCGATGCGCTTGCCCACGGCTCACTGCCCCAACTGTCGTGTGGAGGTGCTCGTCTATGGCTGGGTTGATCCAGACAGCCACGAGCAGGACGCCAGAATACGAACCCGATGTGTGGACTGTGACGCCGTCCTAGACCGCTTTGGAGCGGATGTCACCATCACCGAGAAGCCCATCGCCGAGTTGGTCGCTGCGGGCTACACGGACCTCGATCGGGGGCGCCCCGTGGGCCCAGGGGGCTGCTTCGAGAACAACGGCTGCGACGGCTGTCCAAAGATCGAGACGAGGCCCTGGTAGCAACCCCGAAACAGACCGGTCCACTGGTATGCTGTATCCCGCTTCGGGACTTGGCCGCTCAGCCCCACCGAAACGAACGAATGCAACACCCAGTCCGGCACCGTCAGGAGCCGGAAGAAACGGTCTACAGGAGTCGGAATGGCCGGCCATAGTAAGTGGGCGAACATCAAGCACCGCAAGGGCGCACAGGACGCGAAGCGGAGCAAGGTATTCAGCAAAGTCGTCAAGGACATCATGGTCGCTTCACGCATCGGAGGGCCTGACCCCGAGGCCAACCCCCGGCTTCGGCTGGCCATTGAGAAGGCCAAGGCTGTCAGCCTGCCCAAAGACAACCTGGAGCGTGCCATCAAGAAAGGTGCTGGACTCCTGGAGGGCGTCGAATACGAGGAAGTGATGTACGAGGCCTACGGACCAGGCGGAGTCGCCATCCTCATCGAGTGCCTGACAGACAACCGGAACCGAACCAGTCCCGAGATTAAGGCGATTCTCAGCAAGCGCGGGATCGCCCTGGCTGCGTCGGGAGCCGCTGCCCACTCTTTTTCACGGCTGGGGCAGGTGCTGGTCGATGCCGCGAGCACTGACGAGGAAGAACTCACGCTCGCCGCTCTCGACTTGCCCGTGGATGATGTCCTGCTGGACTCCGACGACTCAGGCACAGACGTCTTTCAGGTGCTCACCGAAATAGGAGCACTGGAGGCCGTCCGGGAAGGGCTCGAGACGTCGGGGTTCACAATTAAAGAGTATGGCCTGACGTGGGTGCCGTCGGTCTCGGTCCAGGTGCAAGGAGATGACGCTGAGAAGTTGATGGCGGTGTTGGATGCCATCGACCAGAACGATGATGTTCAGAACCTCTACGCCAATTACGAGATCTCCGATGCGGAGATGGAACGCCTGGCGGCGAATTGAGCCGGTCTCCGGCACCATCCATCGGAGCGACTCCAGTGCCCGCACGAGACAAGCAGAGAGCGCCACACCGAATCCTGGGCATCGACCCCGGCGGACATGTGGCGGGCTGGGGTCTCATCTGCCAGACCGGCAACAAGCTCAGCCTCGAAGAGTGCGGCACGCTGAGGCCCGGCTCAAGGATCGAGTTCCCGGAGCGGCTCCGGCGCCTCCACCAGGCGATGGGCGAGGTGATCGAACGGCTCCAACCCCAGGCCGTCGCTATCGAGTCCGTGTTCTTTGCCCGGCACCCCAAAGCTGCGCTGCAGCTGGGGCATGTGCGCGGGGTGCTGATTCTCGCCGCAGCCGAGCGAGAGTTGCCCATCTTTGAATATCCACCAGCCACCGTGAAGAAGGCGGTCACCGGTCACGGGGCAGCAAAAAAAGAGCAGGTACGGGACATGGTCAATGTGCTCCTGGGAACCCGTGTGGAGGGTGCTGCAGACAAGTCCGACGCGCTCGCCATTGCCATCTGCCATGCCCACAGTGGCAGTCTCCTAGCTCGCTTGAAGAAACTCGACCCCGGGCCCAAGCGACGTCGCACCACAAAGTCTGTGGCGCGCCGAAGCCCGGTGCGAAAGGCAAAGTGATGATTGGCCGACTCAGAGGACGCCTCCTGACCCAAGAAGCGGACCGCATCCTGATTGAGACCAGCGCTGGGGTGGGCTACGAGGTCATCGTCGCGCCGCGCGCGCTGGTGGACCTGCCGGCGCAAGGAGAAGAGACTACGTTGCATGTGCACACGCAGGTGAGAGAGGACGCCATCACCCTGTACGGCTTCCTCCAGGCATCAGACCGGGCCGCGTTCCGACTCGTCCAGAGTGTCTCCGGCATTGGCCCCAAGCTCGCCCTCGCCATCATTGGCACCTGTGAGCCAACGGCACTGGCGACAGCAATTGCTCGCGAAGACACGGTAGCGCTCTGCCGCATTCCAGGTCTGGGCAAGAAGACCGCGGCCAGGCTGTGCCTCGAGCTCAAGGACAAGCTTGACCGACTCCTGGGCCAGGACGGAGCTGGCCTGCCCTCCTTGACGGACATCGGGGGATCCGGAGGCGCCTCGCCCGCCGTCGGCGATGCGAGCGCAGCGCTCGAAGCGCTCGGCTACAGTTCCCGCGAAATCGCCAAGGCGATCAAGAACGCCAACCCCACCGACGATGACACGGTGCAGTCGCTGCTGCGGCGGGCCTTGAAGAGTCTGAGCCCAGCCTGAGATGGACCGAGAACTGAGCCCAGCGCAGGAACCTGACATCGACGGATTCGTCGAGGAGATAAGCCTGCGTCCCGCGACGCTCTCGGAATACGTGGGCCAGGGCAATGTCCTAGACAACCTCAAGATCTTCATCCAGGCAGCACAAGGTCGAGGCGAAGCTCTCGACCACACCCTGTTCGCGGGTCCGCCTGGGCTGGGCAAGACGACCCTAGCCCACGTCATTGCCCACGAGATGGGGGTTCAGCTGAAGGCCACCTCGGGACCCGTGATCGAGCGAGGAGGCGACCTGGCCGCGATCGTGTCGAACCTGGACGAGGGCGATGTCCTGTTCATCGACGAGATCCATCGCCTCAACCGAGCCGTCCAAGAGGTCCTCTATCCGGCAATGGAGGACTTCGAGATCGACATCGTGCTGGGACAGGGGCCAACGGCGCGCTCCATCCGCTACGACCTGCCCCGGTTCACGCTGGTGGGGGCGACCACCAGAGAGAGTCTCCTCAGTCCACCGTTCCGTTCGCGGTTCGGATGGGTGGCCGTACTGGACTTCTACACCCCCGAGGAGTTGTCTTTGATCATCGCGCGATCCGCCGACCTGCTCGAGGTGCCCATCTCCAAGACCGCGGCTCTCACCCTGGCGAGGCGATCCCGCGGCACACCGCGCATCGCCAACCGTCTCCTTCGACGGGTGCGTGACTTTGCACAGGTCATGGGCGACGGGCGAATCGATGAAGGCACCGTCGACGAAGCTCTGGCTCGACTGCAGGTGGACTCAGCAGGCCTCGACAAGATGGACCGCCGCATCCTCACCATACTCGTGGAGCGATTCTCGGGAGGACCCGTGGGCATCGAGTCGCTGGCGGCCGCCTTGGGCGAAGAGCGGGACACCTTGGAAGACGTCTACGAGCCCTACCTAGTCCAACAGGGCTACATCGTCCGCAGCCGCCAGGGCCGCATCGCCTCCAGCCAGACATACGCGCACCTGGGACAGTCGCCGCCCGCCGGCACCACTGGTTCGCTTTTCTGATGGGTGAAAGGGCCCTCCGTCTCCTGCTGGTGACGGCGCTGGCGTTGCTGGTCAGTTGCTCGTCTCGCTCCCCCGCAGGACTCCCCGTAATCTCCATCGATGTGGAGGGACACCGCATCCGCGCCGAGGTTGCCGAGGAGCCCGAGGACCACAGCAGAGGGCTCATGTACCGTCGGAAGTTGGGAACCAACAGCGGCATGCTGTTCGTCTACGCACAACCGGAGCCCCTGAGCTTCTGGATGAAGAACACCTTCGTACCCCTGAGCATCGCATTCATCGACGACGACGGAACGATCGTGCACATCGCGGACATGGCTCCCCAGACGACCGTGAGCCACCGCAGCCCAAAGGCCGTGCGCTACGCCCTCGAAGTAAATCGTGGCTGGTTTGCCGAGCGAGGCATCAAGGCCGGGCACCGGACTCAATTTCAACACCTGAACGCGGACTAGGGTCACGATGCTTGCACTTCGAGTCTGCTCGCCTGCTCGAGATACATCCTGAGCATCGACCTACCCCCACGACGCCGTCTACGGCGCTCAACGCGTGTTCTGGGGCGCTGCCTGTTTAGCGGGCGGCCTGGAGCGGTGACCCTGCGCCCAGGGTCACCGGGCCAAGGATGGCGTTGGGCCCAGGCAGGCTCGCCACTCCAACGCTTGTGTCCCGAGCACTGGGCCCCCCTCCCCCATCGAAGCACTCTTCAGAGCCCCAGTGGGGCGCGAGTGCAGGTCTGCGAGCACGTCCTGGCCGCTTGTTTCCTGCAAGACTTGGACGACGTAGACATCCTCTTCGAGGGCGGAGAGGCCCCCATTCTCGATGGCTCGGCGGGCCCCTATCTCCGGGCTATACGTCACGCTGGCATCGCGGGAGAGCCCCGGCCCCATGGGCTTCGGCTCTCCATCACCTGGCAAAGACACACCGTCTCTTGGCCAGGCGACACCCAACCTGAGAGGGCCCGCACCTTCATCGATCTCAGCGACGGGGCCCAGTTGCTCTCGTCGGGGCTCTTTCGCGGCGCTCGACCTGACTGCGCGCTCGTCTTCGATTCAACGGGAAGCAGCCGCTACGGTGCACGGCCCAGGTTCCCCAAAGAGCCTGCCTGGCACAAGCTACTCGATCTGATGGGAGACCTCGGGCCCTACCGAGCCCAGGGACGGCTAGAGGGAGACCTGCACGTGAAAAACCCGGCTCACCAGTCCAATGGAGTCTCCATCCAGTCCGCTCTCGCCGACGGCCGACTTCGCTGGCAACGCGACGCCAAGGCATCCACTCTCACACACCGAAGCTAGAATCCACTCGTCATGCCAACCACCACCCACTGGACCGCACCGCCGTGGCTCCAAGCCCTCCCCGACCAGTTGCCATCCTGGGTGGACGAGCGCCCACAAGTGCCATGGAACCTTGTGGGCTTGCTACGAAGTTGGTCACAGCACCCCAAGTCCATGGACTTTCTCGACCCCGAGTCCCCCAACTTTTCGTGGAAGGCTCTACAGACCCGCATGTACCAGGAGTTGCTGGACGGAGTCGTCGAGCTCAGCCCCACTCGGCCCCAGCGCATCCTGGACGCCGCCTGCGGTGTTGGGCGGTTCCTGGTGCCTCTGGTGAACGACGGCCACGAAGTGGTGGGGATCGACGCCTGCCGGCCATCGCTAGAAGCAGCAGAACGGCACCTGGTTGGGCTATCTCAAGAATCGGGCAAGGGCTCCGCCACTTTAATTTGGGGGGATGTGGAGGAGCTCGTCGTCCCCTACGATCTCGTGCCCGACGAGTCCTTCGATGTCGTCCTAGCCATGGAGCTCTTGTGCTATCTGGCCGACCCAGCATCCGTGGCACGCTCCTTGGCCAAGCGACTCAGGCCAGGCGGCTGCATGGTGGTGTCCGTGGAGGCATGGCCGGGAGCGCTCCTGACCGACCTGCACGCCGCAAAAACTGTTGGAATGGAGCGCTGTTTGGAGGAGCGGGTGCTGGCGGTTCCTCTCGACCGGTGGGTGCATCCGTTCGACGCACAGGAACTGGCGTCTATACTGCAAGGCGCAGGCCTAGAGGTGCTCTCGATCCGTGGCACCCATTACCTACCCGATGGACCCATGATGGACCTGATTGACCCGAACCGCGTCGGAACACCGGACTACGACAACGAGGTCCTGCGACTGGAGGCTGCCTTGCGGCAAGAACCCGAGACAGCCCAACTAGCACGCGCTTGGTTGGCCGTAGCACGCGCACCGGAGACAAACCCATGAAGGTGATGCTCATCTTCAGCCCCCGCTACTACTGGCCTTTTGTCAGTGAGGGAGACAACTACCTAGTCCCCCAGAGCCTCGTGTACCTGTCGGCCGTCCTGAGAGAGGCCGGCCATGACGTGCGCGTCTACGACTGCATGCCGCTTAAGATGGGTTGGCGGAGTCTCGAAAACGCCATGCGAGACTTCGACCCTGACGCAGTGTGCGTGGGCGAGAATCACGCGCTGTACGCCCACGAGGCCATGAAGGTCGTGCAGCTGGCAAAAGATGTGGTGCCCCGAGCTCGCCGGATCGTGGGCGGCGCACACTTCACCAATCTCTACAACAAGTACATGTCCGAGCACCCCATCGAGTTCGTGGTGTGTGCGGAGGGCGAGTACACGCTCCGAGATCTCATCGAAGAGCTCGAGCAGCCCGACCCGGACCCCTCCAAGGTCCAGGGGATCGTCTATCGACAAGGCGAGGGGGACGACGAAGAGTTCATAAAGACCCATCCCCGGGTGCTGATCGAAGACCTCGATGCGCTACCACTGCCCGCCTATGACCTGGTCCCCATGGACCGCTACGGCACCAGCAAGCTTCTCTTCTCTCCAGGAGGCACGACGATCCACCACAGCCGGGGCTGCACGGCCTCGTGCTCCTTCTGTGTGTGGTGGACCCAGATGGCGCATCGTGAAGAGTGGGACGACGGTACCGTGGAGCTCCGACCCCGATGGCGGACCAAGTCCGTGGACCGGACCATGGAGGAGATCGAGGAGCTCTACTACCGCTACGGCAAGAAGTGTTACGTGTGGGTGGACGAGAGTTGGAACATCGACGCACGCTGGAACGACCAGTTCGCCGACGAGGTCATCCGCTCGGGGATGGACATCACCTGGTTCGCCTTCATGCGGAGCGACTGCATCATCCGTGATGAGAAGCGCGGCATCCTCGAGAAGCTGGTGCATGCGGGGCTTCGCCACCTGTGCATCGGGGTGGAGCGAGCAGAAGACGAGCGCCTGAAGCAATTCAACAAGGGCTTCTACAACAACGATCAGTTGCGAGAGACCTTCCGAATCCTCGACAAGTACCCGGCCATCTTCAAGCAAGCCACATTCATCGTGGGGACACGGTACGAGACCCGGGAGAGCATGTTCCGACAGGCCGAGCTGGCCAAAGAGCTCAACGTCGACTACCCGGCATTTCATCCCATCACGCCCGTCCCCGGCACGCCGGTCTTCGACCAGGCCATGCAAGAGGGGTGGATCACACTGGAGGACTTCACCGAGTTCGACTGGATGACACCGATGATGGACAGCGACTACATGACCCGAGAAGAGATCGGGCGCGCGCTCTACGACATCAATCGCAAGTTCGTCACACCACGGTGGCTACTGAAGGGCTTGCTCTCCAAGAACAAGTACAAGCGCGATATGTACAAGTGGTGGCTCAAGGTCGCTCTGGGCGTCTCCGTTGATGCACTGAAGCATCGCGTCAATCCGGTGAAAGAGCAGAGCTTTACCAACCTGGTCAAGCCCGACTGGTACGACCTCTGAGGCCCTCGGGTGGTTCCCACGGAGCCCCAGAGCTACCGGCTGAGTCTCATCCATGCGCATAGAAATCATCCGAGGGCTGCCTCTCGAGAGCCGAGGCCTCCGCGCCTTCCTGGGAACCATCGGTCTGATGGCCATCGCGGCAGCTCGGTTCTTCCCCTTCGACCAAATGCCGCCCATCTGCACCTTTCGAAGGCTGACTGGTCACCCGTGCGTCGGCTGCGGCATGACCCGTTCTTGGGTCCATTTCGCCCACGGGCGAGCCGCGGATGCCTTCGTGCAAAGCCCCCTGGGTGCGGTGCTATTCCTGGCCATGATTGGGGCGCTCCTCTACCTAGCCCTCCGGTCATTCACCGGTATCCCGGCACTGCGAGTTCGCATGAATCCGGTGTCGTGGTGGGTGCTCGGCGGAACGAGCGTCGTGCTGGTCGCCATCCACTGGCTCTACCTGGAGCTGAGTGGTGTGGCTCTCTGAGGAGCTCCATCCAGACCCCAACGAGCAACAACTCAACACCCCTGCCCGATCCCCGGTAGGATGCCGATGCCATGCTCTCCACCGCCCGGCCTAAGCCAGCAGTAGACGAAGCTCTTGACTCCTCGCCGCAGACGCAAGGCGCACCGAGCATCTCCGTCATCGTGCCTGCCCACAATGAGGCGCGCAGCCTGCCAACCCTGGTCGAGCGAGTCGGTCAGACATTGCAGGCGGAAGGGTGGTCTTACGAGATCCTGGTTGTCGATGACGGAAGTCGCGACAACACACGCGCCGTGCTCGAGGAGCTCCAGGGTAACCACCCTCGGCTACGAGCCCGATTCCTCGATCGCCAGCGAGGCAAGTCCTACGCGCTCAGCTGTGGACTGCGAGCCGCTCGAGGCGACACTGTCGTGTTCATGGATGCCGACCTTCAGGATGTCCCGGAAGAGGTGCCTACACTGCTAAGAGCCCTTGAAGATGGGCCGCTCGACCTGGTCCAAGGGTGGCGCGAGCACCGGGCAGACTCCCCCATCAAGACCCTGGCCTCCGTCGCGTTCAACCGCATGTGCTCCAGCCTCTCCGGACTACACCTCCACGACGTCAATTGTGGTCTCAAGGTGTTTCGTCGATCCGCGCTTACCGACCTGCGTTTGGCGGCTGGAGAGCACCGATTCGTGCCCCTTCTCGCTCACCGTACGGGGCTTCGGGTGGGCGAGGTGAAGGTGCAGCACTCGCCCCGTGCTTTTGGGAAGAGCCGGTACGGCTGGAGCCGCTACGGTGTCGGGCTCCGCGACCTCGTTCGCATTGCGCTGTTGCCGCGACTCCTCGAAGCGCTGCATCCCGACCGACAGAACCCAGGCGAGTCTCAGCACGAACTCACCTGAGCAAACCAGCGGGGCAGCCGCTATTCTCTGGCGGTGCCGCTACCGAACCACCCTTTCCAGATCGCCAACTCGCTAGCCAAGGCGCGCCTGGGGGGGCGGACCCCGCTGAAGGTCACACACCTCTTGACCTACGCCTGCAACGTCGAGTGCGGCTTCTGCACACGCATCCACATCCCATCGGAGACCATGGAGCCACACCAGGTGCTGGCAATGATGGACTCTTTTGCTCGCCTCGGGACACGTTGGTGGGTCTTCAATGGTGGCGAGCCCACGCTCGTGAAGCCTCTCGGCCAATACATTGAGCGAGCGCGCTCCCTCGAGTTCCACGCAACCATGGTCACCAACGGCACGGGCGTCGCTGCTCGCATCGACGAGCTCAAGAGACTGGACCTTGTCATCTGCTCGATCCATGGCCCACGAGACACCCACGACCGCACACTGGGACGGGAAGGAGCCTTTGACGAGGCCATGCGAGGTGTACGCATGCTCCGGGACGAAGGCGTGGAGGTCTGCCTGCTCTGTGTACTCAACGAACGCAATCGGGACTTGCTGGACGCGATGCTCTGCCTAGGAGAGGAACTGGGCGTCGGAGTCGCGTTCCAGCCCGTAGTGGAGACCCAACTGGGCGGAGCGCAAGTGCCCCTAGACTTGGTGCCCCGGCAGACTGCAATGACCGATGCGGTCAACTGGCTACTGGAGCAGAAAATGGCCGACCGACCGGTGTCCTGCTCTCGGGCCTACCTGGAAGCCCTCATGGACTCTTGGCCCAACCGACCGTTCGGAGCCAACTGCTGGGCAGGCCGACTGTTCTGTGAGGTCACACCCGAGGGCTTCGTAGTCCCTTGCTGCTCCGAAGAGGAATACACCTTTGCCCGCTGTCACGGCCCCACTGTGGGTTGGGAGCGGGCCTTCCTCGCGCTGCCAGACCGATCTGAGTGCAGGTCCTGTTGGTTCAAGGGGCCGCAAGAGATCAACCTGCTGCTCAGCATGCAGCCCAGCCACCTGAAGCGAGCAGCCACCAACGCAGCTCGCGGCCGGCTTCTCTGGGACTGACCGTGCGACTCGTCTTCGTGCAAAAGGATCCCATCGCCAACCTGGCGACGATGTGTCTTTCGGCCGTCGCCAAGGAGGCGGGACACCAGTGCGAGGTGTTGATCGATCCGGCCGAGCCACGGCTCCTCCAGTCCATTCGACGGCTGGACCCCGACGTCGTGTGCTTGTCAGCGACGACAGGACAACATCTCTGGCAACTGAGGCTCGCCGAAGCCATCAAGGCCCGCTGGAACCCGGTGGTGCTCATGGGTGGCCCGCACCCGACCTTCTACCCTCGAGTGCTCGAAGAGAACGAGAGTGTCGACTACATCTGCATGGGCGAAGGCGAAGATTGCCTCCTGGAGTTGCTCGATGTCCTGGAGCACGGGGGCGACGTCGCCACGGTTCCCAACCTCGGCTGGCGCGATGACGACGGCATGGTGGTCTCCAACCCCATGCGCCCTCTGGTGCAGGACCCCGACGCCTGGCCCTTCCCGGACCGGAGCATCTACGACCGATATGACTTCGTCTCGAAGCGGCGCACGATCTCGGTGATGAGTGCGCGAGGCTGCCCCTACAAGTGCACGTTCTGCTTCAACGTCACGCTCCAAGAGATGTACAGGGGCAAGGGCAAGTACGTGCGCACGAAGTCCGTGGACTACATGATCCGCGAGCTAAAGGATGTGGTCGAGCGATACCCGCACGTGCGACAAGTTGGGTTCGCCGACGACATCTTCGTCATCAACTTCCGCGGCTGGGGACGAGAATTCCTGGAGCGCTATGGGCGCGAGATCGGCCTGCCGTTTTCCTGCCTATTGAGACCCGACCTGGTCACCCCAGAACTCGTGCGTTCCTTGGCCGAGGCCAACTGCAAGATGATCAAGATTGGTGTCGAGACCGGTGACGAAGACCTACGCATTCGAGTCTTGAAGAAGGGACGACTCGACAACGAACAGATGCGAATTGCCGGGCAGCTCATCAAGGAAGCCGGAATCCTCTTGTACACCTTCAACATCGTCGGCATCCCGGGCGAGGATCTCGATCTCGCCATGAAGACCGCCGAGTTGAACATGGCCATGGGCGCCGACCACGCCTGGGCGAGCATGTGCCAACCCTACCCAGGGACTCACCTGGAGAGTTGGTCGGTAGAACATGGCTTCTTGGATCCGGAAACAGCTCAACGAGATTTTCAGTACACGTACTTCATCGACACACCACTGGAGCTCGACCAGAAGCGGGAGCTCTGCAACTTCCAGAAGCTTCTACCGCTGCTGGTCAGCTTCCCGCGACTTCGTCCCCTTGTGGAGCGGGCGGTCCAGCTCCCACCCAACCGAGGCTTTGAGTTGCTGTTCAAGGCGCACTACGCCCTCGGCCTGGCAAAGACCGGGCAGCTGGACTGGGTAGACATGGCGAGGCTCCTGCCGCTCACTGCCAACTACTGGACTGGCGACGGCACGCTCGATCCCGGAACTATGTAGCTGCACACCCCTCGCCCCACCTCGAGCCAACTATGAACACGACGGACACCGAGCAGCCTCGGGTCTCCATCATCGTTCCGGCCTATCAGGCCGCGAGTCATCTTCCCAGCTGTGTCGAAGCCTTGAGTCATCAGACGGCAGCCAAAGACAGCTTCGAGGTGCTGATCGTCGACGACGGCAGCTCCGACAGAACAGCCGAGACCCCACTGCCACAGGGCTACCGACTACTCCACCACGAGCGCAACCGAGGTGCAGCCGCCGCCCGCAACACCGGCGCTCGAGCGGCCCGCGGGCAGGTGTTGCTCTTTGTGGACGTGGACGTCGTGCCGTCCGAAGCGCTCGTCGAGGCCGTACTGGATCTGTTCTTCGACCCGAGCACCGGTGAGATCCGCTGTCGTGCTGCCACGGGGTGTTACGACCCCGAGCCTGCCAATGACGGCTGGTTCCCCCGGTACAAGGCCTTGTGGACATGGTTCTGCTGGAGACGAACCGGCGAAGCGCGAAGCGACAGTGACCACCTACAAGGAGCGCTGTGCGCTATCTCCAAGGCTATTTTCTGGCAGTTGGATGGCTTCGACGAGGGCTACCTGGGAGGCAGCGTAGAGGACTACGAATTCTCCACGCGCCTCCGGTCCGATGGCTCGCAGATCATGTTTGACGCACGCATCCGGGGAAAGCACCGGTTCCCCGGCTTCCTGACAGTGGCCCGCAATTACTGGGCCCGAACGCGCATGTGGCTGAGGCTTCGCTTCGGCACACAGTCGCCAAGAGCCCGGACACCCCTGCGCTCGGGGCAGGCCAATGCTCGGGCAGGCGCTGGTGCCTTGTTGGCCCTGGCTGCAGTTGTCACTCAGACTCTTAGCTTCCTACCCATCGCCATCGACCACGGGTCACTTCTGCAGGGCCTAGCGCTGGCCAGCGCCGTGGGCTACCTAGCTACTGTCTCGTCCTTTCTGATCTTCGCCCTCCGACGCCACGGCATCCCCTTTGCTAGCTACGCTCTGGTCGTCCACTTTGCGCTGTCGGTTGTTGTGGGCATCGCCGCCTTGTCAGCGCCCTTGGGTGCGGGCAGCCACCGGAGCGCTGCTACCACGGGCACCACAGTCTGAGGGGAACCAGCCAAGTTCCTGTGACGGATCCCGCTGGGGGACTTGTCATCTCAGGCTTCTTCATTACAGTTCCTTGCCCGAAGGATAAACCTGATGGACAAGGTCCGCGCCATTTGCCGGCGGGAGTTCGCCGGCTACTTCAACACACCACTCGGCTACATCGTCGTAGCCGTGTTTCTGCTGTGCTTTGGCTTCTTCTTCTTCTACGTCGTGGACGTGCTGGGCTCCCAGGTGGCATCCATGCGCGGGCTGTTCCAGCTCGCCCCGCTGATCCTGGCGGTGCTCACCCCCGTAGTCACCATGCGACTGGTTGCTGAAGAACGCGCCAATGGCACGATTGAGTTGCTGCTGACCCTACCGGTGACTGAGTGGCAGGTGGTCTTGGGGAAGTATCTCGCGGCCATCGGAGTCGTGGCGCTCGCCACGGCGCTGACGCTCCCCTACGCAGCAACCCTCATGCTCTTGGGCGACCTCGACCTCGGCCCTGTCCTCGGCGGCTACTTTGGCCTGCTCCTGATGGCCGGTGGCTATGTCAGCCTAGGCTTGATCTGTTCGTGCATCACCAACAGCCAGGTCGTCGCAGCACTGTGGGCTCTGCTGTTGTGCATCGGTTTCTGGATCGCAGACAAGCTGGCGGCAGGCCTACCGGGTGGACCTCTCTCGGACGGTCTCCGATCGCTCGGCTTTGGCTATCACTTCCGCAACATCCAGCGCGGCGTTCTGGACACTCGTGACCTGCTGTACTTCCTGTCGGTCATCGTGGTCTCGCTTGCACTGTCGGTGCTCGTGCTCAAGCGACAGCGGCTTCGGACCTAGGAAGTAGACATGCAAGACCGTCGGTCCCTTTGGGCAAACGCCGTCCTCACGCTCCTGCTACTGGCAGCGATCTTTGCCTGTCTGAACACCTTGTCGCGGGACAGCTACGCTCGCATCGACCTGACCCGAGACAAGGAGTTCACCCTCAGCCCCGCCGCGCGGACAATCCTCCGCGGCCTGGAGGATGAGCTTCGCATTGAGGTGTTCCTCAGCGAGAACTTGCCCCCACAGTTCGCCCTGCACACCCAGCGCATCAAGGACAAGCTCGCTGAGATGACGGCAGTCTCCCCCGTGCCGATTCGGGTGACCTACATCGACCCAGGCGAGAGCGACGAGGCCACCGCTAGGGCTCAGCGACTGGGTGTCTCTCCCCGGGAGACCTCCATTCGAAGCCGCGGGAAGATGGAGGCGCAGGTCACCTGGCTCGGGCTCTCCATTCACTACCGAGACCGGAGCGAGGTGTTGCCGTTCATCGACAGCACGGCGTTCCTGGAATACGAGATCGGCCGAGCGATCCGGTCGCTTCAGACAGAGGCTGGGCGAGCGGTCATTGGCTGTGTCACGGGGCACGGCGAACCAGACTTCGCGGCCGCCGCAACGGAGCAGGGCAATCAACTGGCTCCACTGGCCAACGTGCTTCAAGAGAACTACGACCTAGTCTCAGTGGACCTCACGGCCGACGTGCCCGAGAACATCGATGTGCTCCTCTTGATGGGACCCCAGCAGCAGCTGTCTGAAGCCGAGCTGTTTCGCCTCGACAGCTACGTCATGAAGGGCGGCGCACTGGGAGTGTTCCCCCTCGTGTCGCTGCCCGATCCCCAGACGCTCCAGCTGCGGCCCGCGCCAGTAGACCTGTCGCCGCTTTGGGCCACCTGGGGCATCGAAGTAGACAAGAGCCTGGTCATCGATCGTCACCTGAACGGGCTAATCCCCCTACCAGCCACAATTCGCACGGCAAGAGGCGCGATGCGAATCAACCGGCGCGTGAGCTCGCCGCTGGTCCCGATCGCCAACAACCTGGACCGCGAGCACCCCATCACGCGACGCCTAGACACCATTGTGGCCCCGTTCGCATCGTCCATAGACGCGCAGGCTGCGGTCTCCGATGTGGCGATTGACGCCACAGTGCTCGTCGCCACCTCCGACCGCTCCACTGCAGGAGCAGTAGTCACCTCTCTAGACCCGCGCCTAACGCCGGCGCCCAGCGACAAGGAGATCGCTGGGCCCCACGCGGTGTTCGTCAGCCTCAAGGGCAGCTTTGCCTCCGCCTGGGCAGGCCGAGTGCCGGAGGACATCGGCGACAGCAGCACCGGCATCGAGGTCCCCGAGAGGTCTCCCGACGGCACCCGACTGGTCATTGGAACCTCCTTCGAGATGCCCATCGCCAACCCCCAGCTGCTCCTGGCCATGGTCGACTGGATGGCTGCCGATGAGACGCTATTGGGCATCCGGCCAAGCATGAGCGCACCGCCAGTCCTAGAGCTGCCCGAGGGTGGGGGGCTCGAGCTCATCAAACAAGCGAACGTAGTGGGAATGCCCCTCCTGGTCGTCCTCTTTGGTGTCCTGCGCCTACGTCGACGAAAGCGTCGGGGATAGACCAATGCAACTGGACCGAACCAACCGGTTTCTGCTCGCGACGACCGCGCTCTTGGCCATCGCGACGTTGATTCGTCTCGGTCAGAGCGTGCAGGCACCCGAACCCATGTGGTCGACAACCGAGGTCACTGACTCCGAAGTCCGAGGGATCACCTTCAAGAAGCCCGACGGTGCCGTCGAACTGGAGCGATCGGGCATGGGTTGGCGCATGACAGCACCGGCAGCTTTCCCGGTCGAGGCACAAAAAGTGGTCGCCTTGCTGCGGGACTGGCAAGAGCCGTTCGCCCCGGATCTGAAGCTGGCAGACAGTGTCTCCGATGACGACCTAGCCACATACGGACTCGACGAAGCCCAGCGCACCGAGTTCGCACTGTTGGCTGCTTCGGGGCCGTTGGTGGAGCTACACATCGGCAAGAGCATCGCCGGCGGCAGCCACTATCTTCGCCGCCCCAACGACCGGGGTGTCTATCGGGGGCGCGTACCGGGTGTGCTGCGGCTCAAGACCGGCAAAGACGCATGGCGAGACATGACGGTGTTGGCCATCGACGAGGACAGCATCATCTCCTTGCAGCTCAGCAACAGCGACGGAGAGTTTCACTTCGTGCGGAGCCCAACAAGCCCGGGCCAGCAGCCTGAGTGGCAAGCTCGAGCTCCCGAAGGGCTCCGTGTCGCCCAGCGAAGCCTAGACTCCATGGCGAAGAGCCTGAGCAAGCTCAAAGCCACCAAGTTCCTCGAGGGTAAAGAGGCCGAAGCGGGCCTGGCCCGCGCCAGTCTCGACAATCCCCGAGTGACCGTCCGCGTCGGCAGCAAAGAAGAGGGGGGCGACCAGCACACACTCCGCTTCGGAGCCGACGAACAAGCCAACAGCACGGTCTTCGCCCAGGTCGAGGGACAAGACAGCCTACTGGTGCTTTCCGTGGCGAGTCTCAAGCAGTTCGACAAGAGCAAGAAGGACCTCCAGGACCGCACGGTGCTCAGCTTGGACCGCGAGGCAGGGGTCGAAGTGCGCTTCATCGAAGGCGAACACACAGTCGTCGCCAAGCCCGACGGAGCAAGAGACTGGAAGGTGCTCGAGCCCAGCGGCGTCGACTCCAACAACACCGAGCTCAAGCTGGCCATGAACAGCCTGGTGAACATGCAGGCGGTGGAGCTCCAGAGCGACAGCGAACGAGCGGAGACTGGACCGGACAGCCCACGCATCGAGATCAAAGGCCCCAAGGGCTCTCAGATCCTGCGGATTGGCTCGGGACCCCGTGACGGCAAGTACCTAGGCACGGTAGACGGTCGAACCGAACTCTTCGTGCTTCGAGGAACAGTCGTGGAGCGACTGCTCAAGGTCTTCCGGGCCCTAAAGCCGTAGCGAAAACAACGGACTGCAAACGAAAGAGGGGCAGGCAGGGGCCTGTCGCTATGGGGCGGATGCTCCCGGAGCCCTAGCCGTCACTCCTCTGCAGCAGGCGACGGCTCTGCCCCCCACAGATCAAGCTGCTCGCTCCCCACATCCTTGAGCATTCCCTGAGCCAGGATCTTGAACTCGACGCGGCGGTTGCGTTCTCTGCCGGTCTCGCTCTCATTGGGGGCAATGGGTCGAGACTCTCCATAGCCCACAGCTTCCAGACGACCGGCATCGATGCCCTCTTTGATCAGCCGGCGCATGACGGCCTCCGACCGACGCTGAGACAGCTTCTGGTTCGTGCTCTCGCGGCCACGGCTGTCCGTGTGGCCCTCCACTCGAACCTGGAGGATGTCTGGATTGCCCCGCAGCACCGCGGCCACCGCCCGCAACACCGAGTCGGAACGCCGAAGAATGCGATCGCGCCCCGATGCGAAGTAGAGCTTCTCTAGAATCACGATGGCCTCACTGGCACGAACCGCCAGGATGTCGTCGGGGCACCCGTCTTCGTCCTTCACCTTGTTGACGACCTCGGCCTCGTCCGGGCAGAGGTCATCCTCGTCCAGAATGCCGTCTTGATCGTTGTCGGGGTCGGGGCAGCCATCTTCGTCGGCCCAGCCATCGAAGGTCTCGGCGTTTAGAGGACAGGCATCTGTGAGATCGGGCACGCCATCTTGGTCGTTGTCGAGATCGGGGCAGCCGTCCTCATCTTCGAAGCCATCCGCGTCTTCGGGGTCCATGGGGCACCCATCGTCCACATCGTCAACGCCATCACCGTCGTTGTCGGTGTCCGGGCACCCATCCTCGTCTTCAAATCCATCGGCGTCCTCGGCCACATCGGGACAACCGTCGTCCACATCCAGCACTCCATCCGCATCGTTGTCCGGATCGGGGCAACCGTCAGAGTCTTCGAAGTCATCCTTGTCTTCGGGATCCTTGATGCAGTCATCGTCAGGATCGACGATGCCATCCTTGTCGCGATCGATGGGGCGGAAGATGCCCCACGAGACACCGGCAAAGAATCGAATGCGAGGGGAGCCAAAGCCGGCCGTCAGGCCCTTGCCCAGACCACCGTCAATGCTGATGCCATTCTTGAACTTGTAGCGAACCGACACCAGCATCTCAAGCGGGCTGTGAGCCCCATTGAAGGAGCGCTCGTCGCCCAGATCGCTCGGTCCACCGGTGAGGCTCCCGTCGAACTCCAGCTGAATGGCAAGTCGGTCGACAATGGGACTGACTCCCACCCCCACACCGTAGGTAAACTCATCGCCGGTCGTCAGGTTGGCGATTGTGGCTCTGGGGTAGAAGCCGTAGCCGAGGTTGGCAGCGAAATGGAACCGCTTCCAGGCCTGTGAGACAGCAACTCGGAGCCCTCCTCCTGGCTTACCCCGACCCAGCCCGACGGTCTCTGTGCCCGTCGGCAGCGTCAAGAACAGGTTCGCCACCAGCCCGACCGGGAACTTCGCTGGGTCCAAGGGCCGGAGTCGGGTCTCCAGGCGGATGTCCCCGATCCCAAATGCCACAAGAGCCCCACCCACCCCCGGGCTCTCGATAAACTCCGTCTCCAGTGGGATCTGGATCAGCGGAAAATGCAGACCCATCTCCCAAAACGTGAAGATGCCAAATGCGCCGGTCAGATCACCGCCCAAGATCCCATCGACGAGGCCAAACTCCCGGACACTGCCTCCAGACTGCACCTCCAGAGGATGCATGGCGTAGTTGAGGCGGAAGGAGAACGCCGGCCGAAATTGAGGCAGCAGCGTGGCGTCGTGCAGGAGCACAAAGCCATGCGTGTCCGTGACCGGCTTGAACTGCTGAATGTCCGGCGCATTGACACGAGCAAAGCTCGGGCTGCTCACCAGCAGAGCCAGGCCAACGAAGACGGCTGTGGGGAAGAGTCTGGGCATTCTGGGGGTCTGCACTGCGCAGCATCACCTTACTGCAACAAGAGGCGGAACAGGGAACACGCCTCGGAATCCATCCACCGAAGATCAGAACGGTTTGCGCCCCACCGGAACGAAGACGAGCTCCCAGACCACGCCCTCGCCCACACTTGCCGGATGTGGTACTTTCGCCCGCCATCGATGGTTGCAGCAACCGTCATCGCTCGGTCCTTGGAGGGCGATCATGACCAAGTACGCAGGGCAGAAGATCCGTGTCGTCACAGCCGAGGTTCGGCGCGATGGCCGCTATCTCATCACCCAGCGACTCGCCAAGAGCATCCTGCCCCACCTGTGGGAGTTCCCCGGTGGAAAGGTGCCCGATGGAGAGAGTTCTGAGGATGTGCTGATTCGACTCCTTCGCGACAAGCTTGGAGTGACGGCAGAGATCGGTGAGTTGGTGATGGAGGTCGTCCACGAGTACGACCACTACGCGGTAGACATGCAGGTCTACCGGTGCGAACTCCCCGAGGACGAGGAGGTCCAGTTGCTCAAGGTGCAAGATGCCCGCTGGGTATCTCCAGCCGAATTTGGAGACTACGAGTTTCCTGGAGCGGACGAGGCAACCATCTCGGCGCTGCTCGATCTCGACGACCCCGCCTTGACCGAACAGGACTACAACTAGGGCCGCGGTCCCGACGACAGTGCCGACTCCATGCCGTCGCCCAACACCCACAACGAGACAGGACACGTGAAACTCTTTTACCGCCGGTTCGCGATCTTCGTTCCCATCCTGGTCGTGCTGGATCAAGTCACGAAGTACTGGATTCGCGAGACCATGATCTACGGTTCTCGTCGGGAGGTGATCCCGGGGTTCTTCAACCTCACCTACCAGGAGAATCGGGGCGCTGCCTGGGGCATCCTCGCCGATGCTGAGTACCGACTCCCGTTCTTCGTGGTCGTCACCATCATCGCCTTCGTCGTCATCCTCGGTTACTACCGAAACCTCAAGGAAGACGAGGGGCTGATGGCCTGGAGCCTTCTGTCGATCTTCGCAGGTGCCCTGGGCAACTTCATTGATCGACTCAGTCCTCGCCACAGCGTGACGGACTTCCTGGATTTCTATGCCTCCGGGTGGGCTGCTCCCATCGCTCGCAAGATCATCGGGCACAACCACTGGCCCTCGTTCAACGTGGCGGACAGCTGCATCACCATCGGGGTGGTCTTGTTCGCTTACCACGCGATCGTCCTCGAGGTCCGAACCCGCAAAGCCGCCAAGGCGGCCCCTGCCGACGAGTCAGCGGCGGAGTCCACCGAACCGCAACCCTGATGCGCCACGGTCGCATCTTCTTGCTGTTGGTCACCAGCCTCGTGGTGTTCGACCAGGGGACCAAGATCGCCATCCGCCAGTCTCTGCCGGTAGACGATGCCGGCTGGGCAGCCTCCTGCACCTTCGACTGCCGGGCCAACCCGACTCACGCCGAGTTCCACCCCGAGCGAAAGACACGACACCAACACTCGGTCGTGCCCAGGATGTTCAACATCGTGCACACCCGGAACCGGGGAGCGGCGTTCGGCATCTTGGCCGGACACCCCTACCGCATGGCGCTCTTCAGCGTGGTCACGATGCTCGCCTTCGTGTTCATCCTGGGCTACTACCGACGTCTGAGAGAGGACGAGGGCTTATTGGCTGTGGCGCTCAGTTGCGTGTTCGCGGGCGCCCTGGGCAACTTCATCGATCGGCTTCTCTACCGACAAGTAACCGACTTCCTACAGTTCTACGTGCCTGAAGACACGAGCACCGGCGCCCTGCTGGTCGACATGTTCGGGAGCAGCCGCTGGCCTTCGTTCAACGTGGCGGACAGCTGCATTTGTGTCGGTGTCGCGCTCCTACTGCTCAACACAGCCCAGGAATACCGGCGGCTCGCAGCTTCTGAACCGGAGGCCGGACCGTGAACACCTGGCTCGTCAAGTGGCACGTCCCCATCCTGGGCGACATCGCCATCTCTACGTACTTTGCCTGCCTCGTGCTGGGCTTGGTGCTTGCTCTGCACGTCTGCGTCCGCGAAGCCAAGCGCAGCGGAGAAGACCCCCTGCTTTTCTTCCGGCTAGGCCTGATCGGCATTGGATGCGGGCTCATTGGCGGACGACTGGGCCATGTCCTCCTGGCGCGCCCCGACATCTACCTAGAGAATCCCGTTCGCGTCCTCGAGTTCTGGCGCGGAGGGATGGTCTTTTACGGGGGCGCTATCGGGGGGGCTATCGGAGTCCTGCTGGCCTGCCGCCGTTACAAAGTGAACCTCCTGAGAGCCTGCGACATCTGCGCTGCACCTCTGATGCTGGGCCTGGCCCTGGGACGCCTTGGCTGCCTGTCGGCTGGCTGCTGCTTTGGCCGCCCCATCGACTGGCCCTGGGGAATCGAGTGGCCCTGGGCCGTCACCTTCTTGAGCGGCCAGGTGCCCTCCCCCCTTCGAGGCATCCCGCTGCATCCCACCCAGGCTTACGCGGCATTCAACGCCCTGGCCTTGTTCGTGTTGTTGATCGAGGTGCGCCGACGCCAGCGCTACGCAGGCCAGGTAACTGGAGTGCTACTCGTAGCCTATGGCTTGAGTCGAAGCATCATCGAGTTGTTTCGCCTCGACCTAGAGCGCGGCTTCGTGTTCGAGCAATGGCTCGGCCAAGTCCTCTCCACCTCTCAGGCCGTTTCCATCCCCATGGTGCTCGCCGGGATCGTGTTGCTTGTTCGAGGCTCAAGAACCCACGACAGCGACCGCCCCAGCAGCCCCAACTGAGGTCCAAAGGCCCCTTGGGCCCTCTCTGAGTCGAACCGTGGTCATGGCCCTTTCCAGGGGGCTCTTAGCCGTGACCTGTGGCGGCGCTGCCGACGCCAGGCTCCGGTGACCGTCAACTCCGGCGAGTGCATGGCACTTATCGGTGGAGGGGGCGTAGCAGCTGCCGGCACCGGCGAAGCCGACCCGTCCAGACCTTCTTGGTGACCCAATGGAAGAACGTCATTACTCCGATCGACGCCCTGGCTACTGAAACTCTCTTCAGCCACAAGCCGCCTTGGTGTCTGTCCCATCGCGTCCCCCGCAGGACCCACTGTGTGTTCCCCGCCCGCGTCTCCTGACGAGAACCACCTCAACACCTCGGCCGGACTCCACGAGCGCAATTCAGACCATTGACCGGCCCCCGCCTCCTGCTCCACAGTGAGACCATAGCCATCCGTACAAGCACGCACCGAACCGTGCCTGCCTGTCCAGTACAGGCTACTCCCCCGGGCCAGATAGGTTGACGAAACCGATGCGTGGGGAAAACCGAACCGGTTCTCTCGACCGATCCCGGCCACTGCTACGAGCGGATCGACCGCAGCGACAAAACTAGGGGTCGAGCTGGTTCGACTGCCGTGGTGGGGCACCTTGAGCACAGTGCTGCGGCGAACCCGTCCCAGAGCCACGAGTTGCGACTCCGCGAGCTCCTCGATGTCACCGGTCAATAAGAAGCTAACGGCTCCCAACTGAACGCGAAGGACAAGGGAGCGATTGTTCTCGCTTCTATGGTGGCTAGCCAGACCATCCTCCCACCCGGGCCAAGGCTGGAGGAGCGTTGTACGTATGGGGGCAGTTACAGGACCAAAGGGGTCACCCTGATCGGCAGCGAAAACACGAATCCCACGGGATTCCGCGGACTCCAACAAGGACATCATGCGCCTGGGAAGACGCCGACGAGACGGGACCCACAGAGCCCCCACAGAGACCTGCTTGATCACCGAGAAGAGGCCTTCGAAATGGTCACCATCCGCATGGGACACCAGCACGCGTTCTAGATGATCGACCCCCTGTCGCCGCAGCGCTGGCAGAACTCGTCCCGCACCCACATCGTAGCCACCTCCAGGCAGGCCACCGCCATCAATCAACCAGTGCTCACCCCCTGGGAGCGAAAGCAACTGGGAGTCACCCTGGCCCACATCGAGCACCGTGAGGCAGGCCTCGTAGCCCACGCCATCTGAGGTCCGTACTGCTCCAAGTGTCCAGAGGCAGGCCGCCCCAGCAAGAAACACGACGAGCATTCGCGTGTAGCTCATGGTCGCTGTCTCGGAATGGGGGCCCACGTCAGCCCAAGGGCCATAGCCCCCAGCAACAGATAGAGACCGACGACAACCTCATGGGAAACGCCGCCAACGAGAACAGGGCAAATCTCCGGTCGGGACCACCAGTGAATCCAGGTGAGAGCACCAGACGCGGGCAATGCAGCCAGCTGAAGAATCGGCGCGCCCCAGCTTGGATGAATCAAGCCTACTGCAGCCCCGGTCAAGAGGATGGGAACGCACAGCGTTCCGAGCAGCGGCACCGCCAACAGGTTGACCCAGAGACCAGCGAGGGAGACCCGCCCCCACACAAGAGCACACAGCGGAGCGGTCGCGATCGTTGCTGCTGCAGATGCCAGAGCACAAGTCACGGCACCGTCGAACCAGCTTCGTGTCCAAGACTTTCGTCTTTCGGACACTCGCATGCGACCCACGGTCAAGAGGCCGACTACTGAAATCACGGACAACTGAAACCCAACCTGGTGAAGAACCGTGGGCCCGGCCCAGACAAGGACAATCACTGCGCCTGCCAGAGCATTCCAACCGCTCGGCCTCCTCTCGAGCCCCTGCGCGACCGCAACCAGCGCGACCATCAACAGAGCCCTCAAGCCGGACACTGGTCCACCAGCGACAGCCACGTACAGTGCGGCACCGACCACCCCGAGCAAGGAAGTCATTGGCCGCCAGTTCCCCGAACGTAGAAGGGCAGCAGCGGAGGACAAGCCGTACGTCCCGAAGAGTGTGAGCACCCAGGGCAAGGTGACCCTGGCCAACGACGTCAGGGCAACGGTTGCAGAAACAACATGGAGCCCGGAAATCGCCAACAGGTGTGCGGTCCCGCTTCGCACGAAGTCCTCAGTCATCGGACGCGGGAGGGCAGACTTGTCCGCAAGAACAAGAGCCAGAAAGAGGCCTCGGACTCTCTCTGGCGAGCCGAACTCAATCGCCCGGCGTGCCCTCCGCCCGAGACCCGAGAACGCCCTATCAGAGAGCTGTAGACAGTGGTCTGCGAAGCTCTCGACGCCCCGAAGACGAACCCCATGTTCCACCGAAGCCACCCGGAGCACAGGAGCCCGCCACCGAGGACCATGCTGGGCCTCACGAAGACGGCCGCGAAACATCCAACGTTCACCGCGACGCGGTGACGATGCTACGTGGCTCCAGGTAGGCAGATGGACCTGTACAGGAGCCTTGCCAATCCAGCGCGGGGTGCTGCGGTCGACTCGAGGCCCCGGAGCATGGGCGACTTGTGCGTGTGCGCTCCAGCGCGCATTCACCGGAGGACCCATCGACCGCAGCACTTCCACCTCCCAAACCTGGAGGGACCCGACCGGAGGACCCATGGAATTCGGGGACGGCAAACCGCGCGCGAGCCCTAGCAAGAGGAACACCAGCAAGGGCCACAGCAAGGACCCTCGACCAGACCTCTGGTACACAGCGATGCCACCCCCCACCACAGCAAGGATCAGCCATGCCTGCGTCCTGGCCACCAGAGGGGAAGCAACTAGACCAAACACAAGAGCAATGGCAGGACCAAGCAGAGGCGCTCGCCCCCTCTCTGTTCCTAGCCACCTCAACTCGGCATCCGACCTCAGGCCCGAAGACATGAGGCCTGCTGAGGCAAGAGCAGTGCCAGAACCCAGCGAGGATCACCCGCTCCGCACTAGCCCAATCATTTCAGCTGCCTCACGACGATTCCTGCAGGCACAGACCCACCAGCGGTGGCCTACATCTGTCCAGGGATGTCTGGCCGTGTCCTGGGCCCCTGCACACGCCCCTCCAGCCCTCGAGTGGGTGTCGAAGTGGAACGCCCCGCCCTGCTATCCTTGAGGACCAGCCAGCTATGGGCCTCTTCGATGTACATGCACACCTGACCCATCCGCGCCTGCTGCCACAGGTAGACGAGGTGCTCGACCATGCCCGCAGCGCAGGACTGAGCTCGATCATCAGCAATGGGCTCAACCCAGAAGACAACCAGAGTGTGCGAGACCTGGCCGCGCGCTGCCCCCTCGTGCGCCCCGCCTTTGGCTTGTACCCCGTCGACGCCGTCCTGACCGAAATGGCACAGCAAGGACTCGGCTACCCCAGAGAGCCGGGAGACTGGACCGCAGAAGAAGCGGTGGAGTGGGTGCGTGAACACGCCCATGAGGCCATCGCAGTGGGCGAGATTGGTCTGGACGGCTACTGGGTTCCCGAGGACCTCTGGCAGCGCCAAGAACAGATCTTTCGAAGCCTCGTCCAGGTCGCTCTGGACGCCGACAAGCCCATCATCATTCACAGCCGGAAGCGGGAGCAGCGGTGCTTCGAGATCGTGCAGGAGCTGGGGGCGAAGCGGGTCAACTTTCACTGCTTTGGCAGCAAGGTAAAGCGAGCTCGCCGCTACGCCGGCGAAGGCTACTACTTCTCGATCCCCGCCAACGCCCGACGCTCGGAGAGCTTTACCCGCATGCTCGAGACGCTGCCTCGCGATCGACTCCTCTTGGAGACCGACTGCCCCTACCTGTCGCCGGAACGCGACACGACGAACGAGCCCGCCAACGTCTCGGGCACACTGGCCTATGCTGCGGAGCTGTGGGGCGAGACCGAGACCTCGGTCCTGGAGCAGCTGGAAGAGAATTACTGCCGGCTCTTTGGCTCACCGCCCTGAGCGAGCTCTGAGACGCTCCAGCAGACCCACATAGTCCAAGGGCTCCGTGCTGGTAGAGAGGCCAACGACTCGGGCATTGCCCAGGTCTCCTGCTCGCTCCACGCACTTCCAGACAACCTCGGCTTCACTCACACTGTCTGCTCGCTCTTGGACAGCCATTCCCAGGTCTTGCATGGCCGAGGTCGGCAGATAGCCCCGCCGCATGACGTCCTGAAACAGGTTCGCCAGCTGATCAGCCGGCTTTTGGTCCGCCTTGAGGAAGGCTCGGGTGACATTCATGACCGAGGCCGCATCGAGATGCCCTCGCGCAAAGAGCACAAGGGCCGCCTGAAAGTAGTTAAAGACAGGCACGAGCCGCAGCCCAAAGGGGGCAAAGACCGAAGGTGGGCTGCTGCGATCTAAGTGAATGAAGATGCTCTCGACCCCCTCGCCACCAGAGCACTCTTTGGACTGGACCACCTGTTCTCTCCACTTCAGACACCGCTCTACCGACTCCCGATCCGAGCCTGCGGTCTCCAACACAGCGATCAGCAGCGCCTCATCGACCTGACCGGCGAGGATGTCGGCATACAGCGAGTAGACAAACGCATCATCCTCGGCATCGTCGCCAAACAGCGTCTCGCCCACAGACACGCCCAGCTCGAACCGCGAACGCAGCAACAGCGGGAGCTTGTAACCGACCTGCTCCCGGAGGGCACGAAAGCGCCCCTGCCGGATGTTTCGGAGCTGCGGCTTGAGGTGAAACTCGTGCCAGGACACACCGTCCAGACGCAGCTTCTCCTCCAGCACACCGCGCATCTGACGCGGGGAGCCCGAGATGATGGTGACACGGGACGGACCCAGCCCTTCATGAGCCGCCGCTAGCTCCCGAAGTAAGGATGCGGAGCCCGGAACATTCACTTTGTGCTCCGCGCGCTCGAAGGGGATCCGAACCAGGCTCTTGAGTTCTTCGAAGTGCGTGTCCAGGTAGGTCTTGTCGAGATCCCACCGATACACATGACGCCATGCGGGCCGGGGGTGCCGCGCCATCAGAGTGCGTCCTCGTCAAACGGCAGATCAGTCATCGCCCGCTCCACGGTGCGGACCATGTCCGAGCGAGCAGCCTTCGCCGCGACCTTGCACGCATTGGCGATGGCGCGATGGCGGCTTCGCCCGTGAGCCTTGATGACGGGCCGGGTGAAGCCCAAGATGGGTGCGCCTCCGTACGATTCCCAGTCGAGCAGGCGACGCACTCGCTCCACCCCCGACGACAGCAAGAGCAGCCCCAGCCCTTGCAGGTACTTGCGGGCGCGCACATCGGCGGTCAGGTCGGCGACCACCTCACCCAGCCCTTCGAGCATCTTCAACACCACGTTGCCCAGGAAGCCCGAGGTCACGACCACGTCCACGGTTCCCCGCGGTATATCCAGCCCCTCGATGTTGCCAGCGAAGTCCAGAGCATCGATCTCGGACAGGATGCGGTGCGCCTCGACCACCTCAGACGGGCCCTTGTGGCTCTCGGTGCCGTTGCTGAGCAAGGCGACTCTCGGGTTCGGGTTGCCCGACACTGCGCTGGCATAGGCCGAGCCCATCGCAGCAAAAGTAACAAGGTCGCGCGCCGTCGCATCGAGAGTCGCCCCCACATCGAGGAGCAACGCAAATGGATCCTGCCGGGGTCCGTGGCGTCTCTCGGTGGGGATGACCGCGGCAAGGCAGGCTCGCCGCACGCCGGCAACCCGCCCCAGGTGTTCGGCCGAGGCCAGGATGGCAGCACCCGCAGAGCCGGCGGTAACCGCCGCATCGGCTCGACCCTCCGCCACCAGGCGCGCAGCCAACAAGATGGAAGCGTCTGGCTGCGCGTCCAGCTGGTCGCGCGGCGGCGCATCGGGACGAACCCACTGCTCTGTATGGACCACGGACAGTCGGGCGGGGTCGTAGCGCTGCTCGTCCAAGAGCTGGGACACGGCATCACCGGGCCCCACCAGAAGTGTCCTAAGATCGTCCCGATCTTGCGACAGTTGAGCCGCCGCGTTCACAACCTCTTCGGGCCCGTGGTCTCCACCCATGCAGTCCAGGGCGATGGTGGTGACAACGGACGAGATAGCGGGTCTCCTACTGGCCTTGCGCGTCCACCCGCAGGAACGCGACCACGAACCACAAGAGCCCCATCACCACCGCGCCGACAGCGACACCATGGGCCTTTCGGAAACGATCTTCGATCTGGTTGACCCGATCCTGAAAGACGAGCCACGTGCGTCCAGAAAATGGCAGGAGCACCTCTCGGACGCGCAAGAAACCAAAGCCAGCGGGCAGCAGGCCAACCAACAGGAGCTTGGCGATGGGAGGGTAGGCCAAGAAGAACGGGGGGAGGGCGAACGAGGCCAGGATGAGCCCGGCATAGACCTTGAATTCCTTCTGGGCCGCCTCCAGGAGACTCTCGTCTTCGGCTCTTCGCTCTCGCTTCACTCGCTCGTCGACGGCCGCCTCCTCCTCGACCTCGGCGCTCGCCAGATCCAAGAGATCACGCTGGGCCTCGGCTTCACGAATCACGTCATCCAGCGCACCCACATCAGCCACCACGTCATCTCGACGGGCCACCAGGTCTTCCACCAGGCTGGACGCAGCCTTCCACTCATCGCGCTGCTGAAGCTGCATCGGAGCCTCCTCCAGGCGATGTCGGAGACTCGCGATCACATCATCCAGTCGACCCACAGCATCGGTTGTCATGCTTCCTTCCCGGGGAAGAGCCCCCACAAGAGCCAAGACCACAATCCAGCGGCCACGGCAGGCCCGAAGAGCACCATGGGAAGGCTGGACTTGTGTATGAAGAAACAGAGAATCAGGAGGCCCACCAGGTTCAGTGTGACCACAGCACAGAGAATCCCAGGGCAAAGCTCGGTCCGGCGGACGGCCACCTCCAAGAGGGCAGCCATAACCAACAGCACTCCCGCCACGAGGTAATAGAGCAGCCAGTGTCTAGGCGGCTCGAGGCTCAAGAAAGAGAGCAGGTCGTGCGGCAACAGCGCAGGCACGCCCCCTAGGACACCGTGATAAACGGCAGCTAGGCGGAGGATGCGCTCCGGTCTCAGTGTCACCTCGTCAGCCATTGAGAGAGCATAGCGACTGGCGGGCCTGTCCGTCCCAACCGAGCGCAGAGTCAGCGCGAGCGAGCCCGCCCAGTTAGGATTGGCCGACCCTGCCCTGCCCTGCCCTGCCCCGGAGTATCCATGCTGCGCTTGTCATCACTGAGGACCCGTTGCCGGTTGTCCTGCACGCCCATCTCTTTGTTGTCCGTCCTACTGGCCACCCTCCTCGCCACGCCCGCGATCGCAGACACTGACGATGCAGTCTCTGACAGCGAAGTCGAGGCCGTGCCGGCGGACACTGCTCCCCCCGCCCAGACCTCAACGGAAGCATCCGGCACAGAGAAGGCCCCAGCAGCCAAAGCCGCCGAAACTCCCGCGGGGGACGAGGCCCAGGACGACCAGCCCACTAAAGCGACACCAGCAACGGCCATGGCCGCTGTGGCTCGTCTCGTCTCGGGCAGTCGGGTGGGCGGTGGCGTCCTCGTCGCCCCAGATCTCGTGATGACACTCCTAGACCGGGTCGGTCTGGGCTATCGGGTCGACGTTCGTCTGGGCAATGGCCACCAAGCCACCGGGCGCATCAGCAAAGTAGACAAGGCGCGGGGTCTGGCGTTAGTTCGCCTGGACGAGCCGGCACCGGCCAGCGGAGTAGCCACCCTCGCCACACGCCCAGCAGCACGGGGCGATGCGGTCACCATCATCGGTCACGGCGGCTCTGTCGGTCTGTCGGCGGACTATGCGGAGCTCCGCGGGCTCACCAGCTTCAGCACGGTGCAGGCCCAGGTAGCGGCCGACGCCTACGAGAGACCAGGAGACTACGATGGCGACTGGGCAACCAACTTCCTGGTGGACCGCAGCGCCGGCTCAGGGGATGAAGGGAGCCCCGTGTTCTCGGCATCCGGCGAGCTGCTGGGGCTCCTGCGAGGAGCCGTCGAAGGGGGTGGTGGCCGAGGCTTGGTCGCAGCCACAGCCGATCTCCGGAGGCTTCTGGACGCGCCAGAGCCCGAGCGCGCCTACCGAAAGCCACATCACATGCAGTCGTGGGCGGGCTTTGGGGTCGCCTTCCACAACCGGCCCAGCCACATCGCGGGACTCGTCACCCTCGGGCTCCGCATTGCCTTTCTGGATGCGCTCCGTCTCGAGCCTTGGTTCGAGGTGGACATGGGCTCTCGCGCCGCCATTCAGACGCCCGTCGAGCGTCCCCGAGACTTGTGGTGGTCCGTGGAGGGTGGGCTCAGCTTCGGCTACAGGCTCCCGCTGTTCTCCGAGGGCAGCCGCAGCTATGTCGTTCCCACCGCGGGTCTGCGTCTCGGCTGGAACCGCTTCCAGCACAATCAACAGTCACTGGTACCGAGCTGTCAGGACGGCGACTGCAGCTGGATCGTCCAAAAGACGACGGACCAGGAGCGAAGCTTCCGCGCCGGAGCCGACCTGGGTGTCGATGTACGGCACGGGAAGATCCGCATCGGCTATCGCTACTTCTTGTCCCCCGCAGACATGAAGGGGCATGCCATGCACCGCATCGTCATGACGGTCGACGGCTGGCCGATCCCCCTTGGCCTCGGCGACACCCACTGAGCGGCGATGAACTAGAGAGGGTTGCGTTGCCTCGGGGGCACTCGCAGTCGATCGCTCCGACGCTCAGGGCCACACAGGAACAGAGATCATGTCCTGAAGCTCGGGGAAGTCCCACATGTGCGTGGTGTAGCCCAGGTCGACCAGAGAAAAGTTGGCGTCCCCATCGTTGACGGCCAGCATCAAGGTGCGGTCTAGATCCCACCATGGGTCCTGGTACGACACCACCAGATCGACATCGCCATCTGCATCCCAGTCATAGGGATAGAGCCAGCCATAGCCAGGCAGGTTGTCGTCGGGCAGCCCACCCCCTGGATCCGGTGTGACATCAAAGCTCTCTACACCGAGACCTGAGGGATTGCCGGGATTGAGTGGGTCCTGGAGCCAGATCCAAGTCTGGCCCGCATCCCCGTCATCATCGAGACCACCGATGAAGTCAACCAATCCATCGCCATTGAAGTCGGCCATGGCGGCTCCGTTGATTCGGCGAGAGAGCACGAACACCCCAAAGATGCCCGCGTCGAAGCTGCCTGTACCAAGCCCCTCGTGCACCTGACAGTAGGTAAGCGGCGCAATGGAGAACGACTGGTTGCTGCACTCGACAAGGTCTACGAACCCGTCGCCGGTCACATCCAAGGGCGGCGAGATGAACAACTCGCGGGTGTCCGGCGTCTGTGGGTTGGGGTGCCAGCTGAGGTCGAAGGGGCGAGCCCCTGTTGTGCTGCTGGGGATTCGCTCCCACTCCACACCATCGCCTTCATTAAGCCAAGTCCACCCCCGCCCGTCGAAGAAGTCCCAGCCGACTACATCCAGATCGCCATCGTTGTCCAGATCCGCAGCCGCGTAAGGGTCCGACAGTCCCCACAGATCCATGCCGTCGTTGTTGTCGATGTTGATCTGATCGAAGCCCCCCACGCAGTCGGATCGGAACAGGCGAGCATGCATCACGTTGTTGGTGCCCAAGACCTGCTCTCGACTCGTGATGAAGTCTTGATACCCATCCCCATCAAAGTCTCCGGCAACCGCACCAAAGGCGGTTCCTAGACCGAATGGGTTGTAGGTCTCCGGAGAGTCGAATTGTCCGGAAGATCGGTCATAGGCCCACAGCTCCACAGAGTCTTCGTGGATGCCTTTGACAAAGAACTCATCGTCCACTGCCCCATCGTCCACGACGTCGTTGCAGTCATTGTCGACATCGTCACAGAGAATCTCGTCGGCATCTGAGTTGATGTCGTCATCGGTGTCATCACAGTCACCGTCGCACTCCGCCTCACCGTCACCGTCGTCATCGGTCTCTTGGCCGGGCTCACCAGGGTCGCCCGAGTCCTCGAGGCCATTGCAGTCGTTGTCGACACCGTCACACCGCTCGGGCGCTCCTGGATAGTCGTTCGCTGCCGCGTCGTTGCAGTCGGCAAGAGCACCGTAGGTGGCTAGGCAGCCTGGATCATCGGCATCGAAGTAGCCGTCCGAGTCGCCATCAAAGCCCTCGTCGACAGAGTCATCACAGTCGTTGTCCTCGTCATCGCAGATCTCGTCCGCATCGGGATGGATGAGGTCTTGCTCGTCGTCACAGTCCCCATCCACAGCGGAGTAGCCACCCGGCTGGTCACAAGCGGTGACCGTCTGGGCCGTCAGACCGTAGTCGTCACCATCCCCATCCAGGTACCAGGTCGACGCTTCCGGCCCATCATCTTCGTCCGTGTCGTCGTTGCAGTCGTTGTCCAGCCCATCACAAAGCTCTGGAGCCTCTGGGTTGGTGAGCTCATACGTGTCGTCGCAGTCCCCGTCGACAGCCGCGTAGCCCACGGGCTGCTCGCAAGCCGAGACTGTGTCGCTCCCTAGACCATAGTTGTCACCGTCCACATCCAGGTACCAGGTCGATGCGTCGGCGCTATCGTCCTCGTCGGTTCCCGGGTCGCAGTCATTGTCCACTCCGTCGCAGACCTCAGCCTGACCGGGATACACAGCCGGATCCGAATCGTCGCAGTCGCCCTCGCTTACAGTGAAGCCATCCGAGTCGGCATCGATCTCCGCCGAATCGTCGTCGTCACCGGTGTCGTCATCGCCCACATCATCATCGTCGTCGTCGTCGCCGGTGTCGTCGTCGTCACCTAGGTCATCGTCGTCGCCGGTATCGTCATCGCCCGCATCATCGTCGTCGCCCGCATCATCGTCGTCGCCCGAGTCATCGTCGTCACCGGAATCATCGTCATCACCGGAATCATCGTCATCACCCGTGTCGTCGTCATCGCCGGTGTCGTCGTCACCCGTATCGTCGTCACCTAGGTCATCGTCGTCGGCGGTGTCGTCGTCGTCGTCATCGTCGCCGGTGTCGTCGTCGTCATCACCAGCGTCGTCATCGTCATCGCCG
>PBPL01000224.1 GCA_002724675.1 Deltaproteobacteria bacterium
AAACCCCGGGCTAGGCCACGACTATCTGCAACAGCACCTATCGGGGGACTCCCTCGCCGGCAACCTGTTGTCCCGGGACGGGTCCACCGCCCTGATCCTGGTCCGCCTCGTCCGACCTGCGGCACAGCAGATAGTGGCCCGCCAGGTCGGCGAAATCATCGCCAAATTCGCCGGCCCGGAACGGATCTATGCCATCGGCGACCCGATCGTGGCCCAGGCCATCGACGAGGGCATCCAAAGCGATTTGCGCACCTTGCTGCCCCTGGCCCTGACGCTGATCCTGGTCGGCTTCTTTGCTTCCTTTCGCACCCTGCGAGGCATGCTGCTGCCCCTGCTGGTCATTCTGCTCAGCATCGTCTGGACCCTCGGTCTGATGGCCTATCTCGAATTCCAGTTAAATGTCGTCACCTCGGCCATCCCCATTCTGCTGGTCGCGGTGGCCAGTTCGTATGGCATCCACGTGATCCACCGCTTCAACGGCGAAACCTCGGGCGGGGAGCGAGCCATCCGCCGCGTCCTCCAACGACTCGGCCCGGCCGTTATATTGACCGGCATTACCTCGGCTATCGGCATGCTGACCCTGCTGCTCTTCCGCATCCATTCGGTGCGCGAATTCGGCCTCTTTGCAGCAGCCGGCATCTTCTTCGCCACATTGCTGGCCACCGTCCTGATCCCCGCTATTCTGGCGCTCCTGAAACCGCCCCGGCAGCGGCGGCATAGGGAGCGGAAAAAACGCTTTGGAGGCACGTCTATCCTGCTGGGGCTGGGCGCTTTTTCGCTGCGCTACAGACGGCTCATGCTACTGGTAGCGGTTTTGCTGATGGCCGGGTCGGTGGTCGGCGTGCAGCGCATCCGTCTGGGCATCGATCCCGTTGAACTCTTTCCCGCAGAGCATCCATTTCAACAAGCTTCCCGGGTTTTTAACGAGCGTTTTTCCGGCTGGCGCTATTTCGACATCATGGTCGAAGGACCAGAGGCAGGGGCGCTGAAATCCCCGTCGTTCTTAAAATCGATCACGGCTTTCCAGCAGGCGGCCGGCTCTTTGCAGAAGGTGGGCAGCACCCGCTCCCCCGTCGACGTGCTGGGAGAAATCCAGGCCAGTAAAACGCCTGTTTCAGAGCAAGGCATGGAAGCCCTATTCCAGGGTCTGAGGGGGGAGAACTCCTGGGTCGACCAGGACCTGCGCCGGGCCCGCATTGCGGTTTTGATCACTACTTCCGACCACGAAGAACAACGGGTGCTCTACCGGCGCCTGCAGGACCTGGCCCGCACCTGCTTTGCCGCAGACTACCGGATAGAATTCGGCGGCACCGTGCTTTTGTGGATCGCCGGGAACCGCTATGTGGCTATGGGAAAGATCTACAATATCGCCGCCGCCGTCCTCTTTATGCTGGCGTTTTGCGCTGCGGTTTTCCGCTCCGCTAGCAAGGGATTTTTGTGTGTCATCCCCCTCGCCGTCGGCGTATCGTGCAGCTTTGGCACAATGGGATTTTGCGATATCCGCCTGAATATAGCCACCGCTATCGTCACCTCGATCGGCGTCGGCATCGGGGTGGATTTTGCCATTCATTTTTTCAGCCGGCTGCAGGAAGAACTGGCGGCGGGGCTCGCCCTGCCAGAGGCCACTCAACGCACCCTGCTGACGGCCGGCAAAGCGATCTGCTTCGACGCCGTCTCCAATGTGCTGGGCTTCCTGGCCTTTACCTTCTCGGGATTTGGCCCGCTGCAAAACCTGGGGTGGCTGGTCGTGCTGACCATGGTGGCCTGTGCCCTCGGAACGCTGTTGCTGCTGCCCCCGCTCGTGGCCACCTTCGGCGCCAAAAGGCCGGCGGCACAGTAGGCCCAGCCAGCCCCTCTACTGCGCCGCGCTCCCCGGCGCTATAGACCGCAAGAGCACAAAAAAAACCGGGTGCTACCAGGATGGACGCGAAGAAAGGGACGACCCAGTCTTTTTGAAGCATAAAATCGCCTTCCAGGGGCCCCCTTGCCATCCTTGACAGCAATCCGGCCGCAGGCTACAATCTGAGACGCATTTTCACCCCTTCAACTGCTAAAATCGAGGACCTTTATGGCTAAAAACGATTCCTTTTGCGTCGCCATCACCGACGACGGGGTCTACGACAAGATCATGGCGGCGGCATCGGCGCGCGGCCCCCTGGAAGATTCACCCCACATCGAAATCACCCATTTTTCGGGTGCGCGCGACCTCGTCGACCCGCGCGACCTCGACCAGTGCGATGCGCTGATTGCCGGCGGCCCCATCTTCACCCGCGACAGCCTGGAAGGGGTGGAGCGCTGCGCTCTGATCATGCGCTACGGCGCCGGCTACGACCGCGTCGATCTAGAGGCCTGCACCGATGCCGGCGTCATTCTCGCCACCACCCCCGAGGGCATCCGCCGCTCCATGGCCACCGCCGCCCTGATCCACATCCTGGCCTTGAGCACCCGCCTTTTTCATAAATCGGGGCTGGTCTACGAGGGGCGCTGGTCGGAGGGCGAGTCGGTGGAGAACTGCGGCAGCGGAATGAGCGGCAAAACCATCGGCTATATCGGCTTTGGCAATATCGGCCGCGACCTCTACAAACTGATCGCCCCCTTCGATGTCCGCCACCTCGTCTACGATCCCTACCTGGACGAAGCCACGGCGAGCCGGCACGAAATCGAACGGGCCGATCTGCCCACCGTGCTGGCGCAGGCAGATTTTGTGGTCGTAGTATGCACCCTCACCGAGGAGACGCGCCACCTCATCGGCGCCGCGGAGTTGCGCCAGATGAAATCTTCGGCCTACCTGGTCAATGTGGCGCGCGGCGGAATCATCGATCAGCAGGCCCTGGCCCGGGCCCTGGCCGCCGACGAAATCCGCGGCGCCGGCCTCGATGCGCTGGATCCCGAACCGATTGCCCCGGACGATCCGCTGCTGCGCCTGGACAATGTCAACCTGACCCCGCACGCCCTGGGCATCACCGACGAAATGATGCGCCGCTGCAGCGAGTTGTGCGTGCAGGGCACCCTCGATGTCATGCGCGGCGAGGCCCCCGCTTCGGTCATCAACCGCGCCGTGCTACAGGATCGCAAGTTGCAAGACAAGCTGGCAGCTTACCGGTCAAAGTTCGGCTAGGTGCCGCCCAGAGCTGCCCGCGGGGAAGCTGTTTACCGGCAAAACATGGACCCGCACTTCGCTGGCGGCCTATGCCCGGCGCGGGCCGGAGAGTATTTTGGCGGCGGCGTTTTGCCGCCCTGAGGTGGGCAGTCATAAACCAGGGCGAGCGGCGCGAAGGAAAAGGCCAAAGCGGCGCGGCGGCCTAAAACGCAGAGGGGAAAAAAACCCGCAGCTGAGAGTCACTGAATCTGGCGCAAAAATTCCAGCACCGCAGCCGTAGTTTCTTCAGGGCGTTCCTCGGGCAGGAAATGGCCGCAGGCGATGCCCCGGCCGCGCACGTCGGCGGCGCGCTCGCGCCAGACCGCGAGCATGTCCAGGCTGGCGCCGGTTTGCCAACCCGGCCGTCTGGGCATGTGGGTGCCCCACAGCAGCAGCACCGGGCACTCTAGCTTGCGGCCCCGATCCTCCTCGTCGTGCTGCAGATCCAGTTCGACGCCGCGGTAGTCCAGACAGGTTGCCCGGATGGTTTCGGGATTGTCAAAACAGCGCAGGTACTCGGCATAGGCCGGCGCCGTGATCGCCCCCTCGGTGCCGCACCACTGCTCCAGCAGGAAATCCAGGTAAAATTTGGCATTGCTGCCGATCAAGGTCTCCGGCAAGGGTGCCGGCTGGCGCATGAGGTGCCAGTGGAACCAGGAGTACGCGAGCTGCGCATCCATGTGCTCGAAAGCCGCCTGCGAGGGCACCACGTCGAGCGCCGTGAGGCTGCGGACGCAGGCGGGGAAATCCAGCGCCAGGCGCTGGCCGACGCGAACGCCGCGATCGTGGCCGATCACGTCGAAGGCACCGAAGCCGAGCGCGGCCATGACCTCGACCTGGTCCCGGGCCGTGGTGCGCTTGCAATAGACGCTCAAATCGCCGCCGCCGGCAGCTGGTTTGCCGCTGTCGCCGTAGCCGCGCAGATCGGGCGCCACCACGGTGTAATGCTCCGCCAGGGCAGGCGCCATCTTGTGCCACTCTACATGGGTCTGGGGATACCCGTGCAGCAGCAACAGGGGCGGCCCTGCGCCGCCGTGCACCAGATGGATGGATACGCCCTGCACTTCGATCCGGGTTTTTTCAAAGCCCTCGAACATGGCACCTCACAAACCCAGCAAGCGCTGCATATTTTCGCCCAGAATCATTTCCCGATCCTTCTGGGGGATAAAATCGCAGTGGGTGCGGAAGACTTCGATAGATTGCTTGTAGGTCATGTACCCGAGCACCGGCGGGTAGTCCGAAGCCCAGCACAGACGCTCGGGGCCGTAGTGCTCGTAGAGCTTGCGCACCATCCAGAAAGTGTCCGAGTAGGGATAGTCCCATTCGACCTGGGAAACATAGCCAAAACCCGACATTTTGAGGTAGATGTTGGGCACCTCGGCCGATTTGAGCACTTCCTGGAAATTCGGGTAGGGCGGTTTTTCACTGGCGCGCGTTCCGGCCATGTGGTGGCCTAAAAATATGGTGTCGGGAAAACGCCGGGCCAGCTTGCGCACGTGTTCGTGCCAGGGTGCGCCGAAGGCCAGGCTGGCGATCAGCCCCAACTCGGCGGTCTTTGTAAAAAACTTCAGGCCCTCGTCGGATTCGAACCACTCGAAATCGTCTTTTAAATAGTGGGTATAGCCCTTGAGCTGGTACTTATCCGCCGCCGCCGCCAGGCGCAGGGCCGCGCCCGGGGTGTGGTAGGTATCGGTCCACGAGCAGTCTACATCGGCGAACTGGACGATGCGGTCGGGGTACTTTTCTGCACACTCGGCGCCGTAGTCGTTGTTGTTGGGATTGTGGTCGATGCGGGCGCATACCATCACCGCTTTGTCGACTCCGTTTTGATCCATCTCCCACAGCAATTTTTCAACCCGGCCGTGGCTTTCGGGATTGGGCACATTAGGCTCGTAGGGCCAGTAGTCCCAGGCATGGGTATGACAGTCGATAATCATGGCTGTTGTCCTTTTATTTTTCTTTTTCGGGCTTCAACCCTCGCGAGCGCACGCGGCAAAGTGCGCTGCAGCCCCGGTGCGAGACGCATCTCCGCAACCGCCGGCCAGCGGGGCCGCACCGAGCAAGGGGAGGAGAGGTGAAAATTTCACATCGCTATTTCGCGTAAACCGACGGCCGGCCGAGCGCCACCTGCAAGCGGCTATCTGCCATATTTTTTGCCGCGCCGAATGTTGAATATAACGCAAAATCCAAGCGCGCGAAAAACAACGCCCATTGCAGCAAGTATTCGGGCTGCCCTCTTGCGATTTCCGCGCCCTCGTGACCATATTAGTGCTCCAGAAGGATTATCGCCTTTCATCCATGGAGAAGCAAATATGAAAATCGTCGAGATCAGACCTTTTCTGGTCAGCCGCTACCTGCTGGTCCGCGTCTACACCGACGAGGGTCTGGTCGGCAATGGCGAGGCCGGTCTGTGGGCGCACCACGGCGTGGTCTGCGAGCAGATAAAGGAGCTGAGCGAGTACTACGTCGGCAAGGACCCCCGCCTCATCGAGCACCACTTTCAAACCGTGTCGCGCCGCGCCCACTTCATGGGTTCGGCGCTCAGCGCCGCGCTCAGCGCCATCGACGTCGCCCTGTGGGATATCCTGGGCAAGTCGGTCGGCCTGCCGGTGTACCAGCTGCTGGGCGGCAAGTGCCGCGACAAGGTGAAGGTTTATGGAAATTTAGGCGGTCAGACCGACGCAGAGATCGCCGCCGCCGCCCGCAGCGGTCTGGAACAGGGCTATACGGCCTTCCGCATGACCCCCTTCCCGGCGAATTTCGAATTGCGCAACGCCACCAGCAACATCAGCGCCGGCACCCGCATGGTGGCGGCGGCGCGCGCTGCCCT
>PBPL01000225.1 GCA_002724675.1 Deltaproteobacteria bacterium
GAGTTCGTAGGCACTTGTGTGGCCAACGGTGGCGCTCCTCCGTGCACCTGTGGCTCTGGCACCAGGTTCATGTTTCTTCTCAACACCCAACCGTTCTGTAGAGTCGATTTCTTCGGCACGACCAACGTCCGGGGCGTCGCTATTGAGCCGGATCCTGGCGCGTCCTGCCCCTTCGCGTGCTTCAGGTAGGGCTCTCACCAGTCGGCCTCAACCCCATGCGACCGCGACATTGCCCACGAAGTCGCAAAGCCGTGGACGGGGCGGGGGGCCCTTGTCTTGTCTGTGGGGGTCATCGCTCTAGACCCCGGAGATAGAATGGGACGATGAAGCCACCGCTCGTAGTAGGAACCCTGGCCCTCCTGGCCTGTGCTGGGTGCGTCGGCAGCAGTGACTCGGCTCCGTTCGCTGACGAACTCGAAGACGACATCCAAGACCCAGAGCCCACCCCCAATGGCTGTGAGAACCTCTGCGACACTCCCTCGCTAGCGTCAGTGGACAGCCTTCTGGACTCCACCAACTTCACCCCGAACACGACTCGCACTCGAGACAACCCACTCAAGGGGCTCATGACCTCGTATCTCTGGGGGGAACCGGCCAACGACTTCCCCGACCAGCTGGAGTTCCTGTACCTGCCCATGGACGACCTCTGGGACCAGAGCGGAGAGACCCTCGACACGGGCCTCGAGCCCCACTTGGTGGCGGCAGCCGCGCGCGGCCACCACGCGGTGATCCGTGTCTACATCGACTACCCCACGCTGGCGAGCGGACTGCCCGGCTACCTCACCAACCAAGTCCCATGCACCACCTACAGCGACCATGGAGGTGGCTGCTCTCCCGACTACGACGACCCCGAGTTGGTCACCGCCATGCTCGGCTTGATCTCCGCAATGGGGGAGCACTACGACGCCGATCCGCGGCTGGGATTCGTGCAGGTGGGCCTGCTGGGCTTTTGGGGCGAGTGGCACACCTGGCCCTACCCCGACTGGTTCCCCACAGAAGCCACACAGAATGCCGTCCTGGGCGCCTATGAAGAGGCCTTTATCACCACCCACCTCCAGGTGCGCAAGCCCATGGCCAACAGCGTCTCCATGCGCATCGGCTACCACGACGACTCCTTTGCCTACTCCACCATCGGCGAGATTGACTGGTTCTTCCTGCCCGACCTGGAGTCGGCCGGCGCCGAGCACCGATGGCAACAGGTGCCTATCGGCGGCGAGGTCCGTCCCGAGCTGCAGGCCACCATCTTCGAGTCCAGCTATGAGACGGACACCTACGCCCAGGACATCGACCAGTGCATCGAAGCTACCCATGCCACCTACCTGCTGAACTATCAGGCCTTCAACGAAGGCGGGGTGGGCTACGCCGGAGCAGAACGAGACCACGCCGAGGCTACGGCGCTGGCCCTGGGCTACCGCTTCGAAGTCCAGTCGGCCACGCTGTCCGCCGGAGGCCTGCTGGATAGAACCGTCGAGGCGCAGGTCTCGGTAGAGATCACCCAGAGCGGCGTCGCTCCGTTCTATTACCCCCTGTTTCTGACGGTGGACTCCGAAGCGCTCGACGGCACCCGGACAGCAGCCGACGATCTGCAGACTCTGCTCCCCGGAGAGAGCCGCAGCGTGACCGTGGAGCTCGGCCAGGTGTCCGTGGATGTTCTCAATGCCCCGCTCAGTCTCGGACTCAGCTCACCCATGCTGCTGTCGGACCAGAAGGTCGCCCTGGCTACCGAGAGCCCGTGGACACAAGACAACGGAGCGCTGACACTCCACTGGGAGCTCGGCTGCGAGACAGAGGCCGACGAGTTCGTGAGCCCAGGGGAAGTGGTGAGCATCAACTCTGACGGCTGCATCTGTGTCTGCGATGTGGACGGCCAGATCCGCGCCTGTGGGCAGGAGACCTGCCAAAAGTAGCAGGCTCGCTCCGGCTGAGGGTGAGCGGGCACCGGGCCAACCCAGATGCACCCCCAAGGTTTCCTCTCGGGGCTCGCTCTTGCTCCTGCAGCCACGACGTGGTCGCCCCACTCCACAAGGCCGCTAATCCCCGGACCACTCCAGGCTGATCAGCAACCCAAGCCCGAGACTCCAGCACGGTCCCTTCCCCCAGGAAGAAGACCCCCAACTGGAGACTGCTAAAGTGCATACGGCCCAGCCAGGGAGGCCGCACCACAGACCGCTGCTCGTACTGCTGAGAGGATACGGGCTGCCGGCCCTAAGGGGTCGGCCGGTGGACCCTGAGGCCATCCGCGCGAGTTCCCTGTTCACCCACTGGAGTCACTGAAAGGGTCAGTCAGCGATGAGCCAGACGCCACCCACTCGTTCCCTCGCCGAGAGCGCTGTGGCCACAGCGGTGGCTCTAGGCCTCGCTCTCGTGGGTGGGCAGTCCAGCATCCCCATCGGGCCGACCTCGGCCCTCGTCGCTCTGGCGATGGTGTCTCTCGCCATTCAGTGGTTGGCCTTCGTCCCCGCCTATCGCCTTCGCACAGAGCGCTACTTCGACGCGATGGGCAGCGTGGGCTTTCTTGCGGTCTTGACCCTAGGCCTCGTGTTCGCGGCGAGCAACGACCTGCTGGAGACTCGCCGAATCGTCGTGGCGACCATGGTTGGCCTGTGGACACTCCGACTGGGTAGCTTCTTGTTCCGACGGATCCACAAAGCCGGCAGCGATCCTAGGTTCGACCACATCAAACAGGACCCCTTTCGATTCTTCATGGTCTGGTCACTCCAGGGGCTCTGGGTATCGCTGACAGCCATGGCAGCCCTCATCGTCTTGGTGGATTCACAGCCAGGCCCCGCCCTGGGCATGTGGGACGCCCTGGGCATCGCGCTGTGGGTTCTTGGCTTTGTCGTCGAGGTCATCGCCGACCACCAAAAGACCGTGTTCCGAAGAGAGCCCGAGAACCAGGGCCGCTGGATCGACAAGGGCCTCTGGGCCTACTCCCAGCACCCCAACTACTTTGGCGAGATCCTGCTGTGGACGGGCGTGTTCGTCACGGGGGCCGCGGTCTATGACGGTCTACAGTGGTGCGCGGTGCTTTCGCCCTTGTTCGTCGCTGTCCTGTTGACGCGCATCAGCGGCATTCCGCCACTGGACGAGCGAGCCCTCGAGCTGTGGGGAGATGACCCTGCCTACCTCACCTACCGACAGACAACCAACGTCCTAGTTCCTGGTCCCCGAAGCCTCTCCACCGACGGCGCGCACGACTCGAAGCCATCTGACTGAGCGCGCGAGGAGGGCCCTGCCCTGATCGCTCTTCCGACCACCGTGGGTGACGGCTCTGGCTAGATCACCATCTCATCCAGGCTCGAGATCGTGACGTCGGCTCGGTGGGCATCGTCCACCTCTACGTCGCTGTATTCACCGCCCGGTCGCCGCACACAGATCGTCTGCCAGCCCAGCCCCTTGGCCGTAACAAAGTCTTTGCTCTCGTTGTCCCCCACGTACAGGCACTCACTGTGGGACACCATGAAGTGCTCACGAACCATCTCGTAGGCCAGCGGATGGGGCTTCCAGCGGGAGCGGTCACCGCCCAGATCATCGGTGACGACAATCTTGTGGAGAGCCTCTCCGAGCCCCAGGGCCCGAATCTTTCGATGCTGAGAAGCCGATGCGCCATCGGTGATGAGCCCTAGCCGCTCATGGCCCGACAGCTTTTGCAGCGCCCTGTGAGCGTCTTCGAACAACGAGAGGGTGGGTTCATGGTCTCGATAGACTGCGACCAACTTCCCCACGAGCTCGGCATCCGAAGCGACCCCCAATTGGGCCAGGCAGTGGTCGAATGTGTTGCCCCGGCCGCCGCCACAAAAATAGGACCACGCGACGTCGAAGAAACCCGCTACCTCCAGGCCATTGAGATAGACGTCCACCGCTCGAAAGCCACTGCGCACATAGTCCTTCTCGGGATACAGCGTGTCGTCTAGGTCAAAGACAATGACCTTGCTCATCGAATGAGACTGCCTTGCGTGATGACTTCAGCGTCGTAACGAAGCATCACGAGATCGTCCGTCCAGCAGTCGAACGATGCGTCACATTGCCCCGTCGTGAGTTCCTGCAGGATCCACTTCGGGAAGTTGGCTCCCGCGTGAATCGTCAGGGGGTGACCACCGCCGAAGCGAGGATTGACCTCGATGAACTCCACCGACCCGTCCCGCGTCTTGAAGCACTGGACTGTCATGCAGCCCACCGCATGGGGCAGCTTGTCCACACAGTCCGTCACTGCGTCGATGATCACGGGGTCACGAACGGTCAGCCCCTTGCTGACCTCTCCGGCACGAGTCTCCAGGCGTCGTCGGGGGACAACGCATCGCACGGTCCCTGAGAAGTCAACGTATGCGTCGCAGGTGTACTCATCGCCTACGACCAGCCTCTGGACCATCGCGTTGGGGGTGGTGTCTCTGTAAAAGGCCAGTTCTTGTGCATTGGCCGCCACGTGCACACCAGCGCTGCCGCTCCCGTCCCATGGCTTCACCATGACCGGGAAGTCGTCGGAGGAGAGCCCTTCGGTCTCGGCATCGCTCAAGACCTGGGGCGTCCTGATGTCGTTGTCCGTAAAGAAGGCGTGAGTGCTGACCTTATCGAAGCAGATGCGGTTGGTTGCTGCGCTGCACACCAACGGAGTCGTCCCCAGCTGTTCGAACCGTTGAGCATTCTCGGAGAGCAGCACGAGGTCGGTGTCTACAAGCGAGACCAACGCCCGCACCGACTTCGCATCACAGAGCTCGAGGAGCGCGTCGATGTAGCCGTCGTGATCGATTCGGGGAACCTGCGCCTTCTCATCGGCCACGAACGTGGCGGCCGCCGAGAGCCCAGCATCCGCTGCGATGATGCTTCCAGGCAGAGCCAGTTCATCCAGCGCCCGCCGGAAGCTGCGCAAGAGGGAGACCCTTCGCCCGGCGGAGGTGAAGAGAATGTTGAGGTCAGCCATCGATGTGTCTTCCGCAAGCTACTTGTCTAGGACGCTAGGGTCATCTCGGCGTCTGCACCAACGACAGAGCACCCAGAGGCCGCTCCGCCATGCCAATCGCTGTCACTGAGAATCGGTCGCACCCGAGAGTTTATTCGTTCGCTTCCAGACGCGTATGGGCCCGTAGTCCCTCGATGGGATTGTGGAGACCAGCACGGCATTCTGGTCAAGAAATTCACCAAGCGCCTTCAGGTGCTCCATGCTTCGAAAGCGCTCGGGCCTCGGGCCAAGACCGCCGGTTGAGAACAGTGTAGACGTCACCTCCAGGATGTAATCACTTCTCTGAAGCCTGGAATTGAGCCAAAGGCGAGGGCGGACATCCTTCCGCGCAGCAAACGTCGGCGACACATTGGTGACCTGATAGTCCTCCGTATACAGACCGAGAGCGAAGACAAGAGGACCCGCCACGACCACCCCGTCAGGGATGACTTCTCGCAGCTGAGAGACCACGTCCGCATAGGATGCGTCTCTGTGGTTGGAATAGACCGCCACGTTCACAGCCAACATCGAGCAGACATAGAGTGCGAAGAGGACTTTCCCCCAATAGCCAGTGGCCCGTGCCCCCACCAGCTGAGCGATGCCAATGGACAAGTAAGGGGCGAGAACAAACAGATACCGAGGCTTCGTCAACGGAACCACACTCAAGACCACGAGGCCAGCGACGATCACGTGCGCCACAGGCCGAGTCCGCGGCGTCCGCCACAGCAAGACAGCACCAGCCACCGATGCCAGCAGGAAGAACAAGCCCCGAGGAAGAAGAAAGAACCGAGCAAACTTCACCGTTACCTGGTCTACCATCGCAGCAATCGACCATTCAGAGCTGCCACCTTCGCCATAGAACTGATCGAGCAAGGCCGCAGTAGGCGCACCGAGGACACTTGTGACGACGTAGATCAGGTACGGCGAGATCAACACGACCAACCACAACGCGTAGCGCTTCAGAAAGGAGCGGTCTCCTGGCCCGAGCACCCGACCGTGGAGGTGGGAGTCCATGTGTGGCCGGCCGACGAGAAAGAGCGCCGGGGGCAAGAAGAGCCAGACCACCTGATGCGACAACAGAGCCAAAACCGACGAGAGCGCAGCCAACGCAATCAACGCCGAGCTGTTGCGCAAGCGACCCTCGACTGCACACGTCAAGGCAGCAAGCGAGAACGAGGTCGCGAAGATCTCTGGCCGAAAGCAACGACCGCAAAGAACCGTCCAGAAACAAATCAGAAAGGCAACGCAAGCAGTCAGCGCCACTCCCTTGCCACACATGCGAAGCGTAAAGACATAGAGACAGAGCGCAGCAAGCATGGTCACGGACAAGGAGACGAGGCGAAAAACAGCGAGCTCGGCTCCAAAGAGGGAGACGGGCAGCCAAGACAGCAGGTTCAGCGCCAGCTTGGGCTGGACATAGGCAACCGAGATGTCCCCACGCCCAGGAATGACCGGAATGTTGAGGGTGTTCTGCTCCACCAGCTGCAGTGTGGGGATCGCGTACCAGGCTTCATCACCAAAGGGTCTCGGGATCGCATCGAGCCCAAACAGAGAGAAGAGCAAGTAGACGGCGCAAGTCGCCAAGAAGCCCCAGTGGTCACCGGCAACGGACTTCATGGTTCCCCCTGGATGGTGAGTCCATTAACCAGGCAGTTGGGCATCCACCAGCGGCCGGCCCCGCGCAGCACTCACCGCGCTGACTACGATGGTGGTCATCCCCCAGCAGAGTCCCACAACGACTCCCATGTCCACCAAGCCACGCCACAGCGGGTCCAGTTGCCTGGCTCCCAAGACGAAAAGAAGAATCGCGAACGTGAGTATCCAGGAGGTCAACAGGCGACGACGACTGCCGTGGAAGAAGCCCATGCAAAACAACGGACCGAAGGCGACCAGAACGAGACGCGGGTGGGAAGCGAGGTGCCAGGCTCGGGCCACCACGACCGGCGAGAATCGCTTCTGGAAACCCCGATAGCCTTCCGAGTACGCCATGAACGGGAGCCACACTGCCAGAAAGGCCCAGTGGATTGCATCCCAGGGGAGAAGGCAGGCGACCCACGCCTTGCCAGCCAACCGCACCACTGCAACCAGCAAGATGCAGATCACGCCACCCACTCCCCACAAGAGAAGCAAGCGCGAACCAAAGGATCTGGGTGCCGAACTCTCTGCCATGACAAGGCGCTTGTTAGCACGTCGACGCCCCCCTAGGGAACGCCCTCGACAGACGTGCTTTTAGTCGTTAGCTTCCGGCTGAATTCAGGAGATCCGATGCACTGGCGAGCCCCCTCCATTCTGCTGGCACTGACCGTTGGCCTCGGCGGCTGTCCGCAGCCCAACGAAGAACCGCTAGACCTCGACCACATCGAGAGCAGCGAGCGACCCAGCAAGCGCAGTGAGGTCATCGCATCGGTCGATGAAGAGTCCAACTCCATGATGATCTTTGGCGGTAATGAGGGCCCCATCGTCAACCAGATGCCGTCCGCCGCGTATCTCGGGGACACCTGGGTGTTCGAGCCCGGCTGGGGCTGGCGCGAAGTAGTCACCACCGAGGCCCCCTCACCTCGAGGACGCTTTGCCACCTCCACGGACACAGAGGGCCGCCGCGCGCTGCTCTTTGGCGGCCGATGGCGCGAAGCCGGAACCATGGGCGACTACGACCTCTACAACGACCTCTGGGCCTTCGACTTCGAGACCAGCAGCTGGAGCCTGCTCGACGACGGCTCCCAGGATCCAGCCCCAGCCGGTCGCTACTACCCAGCGTCTGCGTGGGACCCGGAAGCGCGCGCCTTCTACCTCTGGGGAGGCAACACCAACGCCAACGCCCTGGCCATTCAGCCATCCTCCGAGCTGTGGCGCTGGACGGATGACGACGGGTGGGAAGAAGTGGAGACCAGCGGCTCGGCCCCCTCTTCTCGCGGGTTCTACGGAGACGGCTACGACTCGCGGCGCAACAAGCTCCTGATCCTCGCCGGTCAGGTGGGCGACTTTCAGACCCTCGCCTACAACGACTTCTATGCGCTCGACTTCGATGACTTCGACTGGGATCGGCTCCACGACGGGGACAGTGACGGGGACGCTCCGTCCACTCGCATGCACCCCAGCGTTCTCTACGACGCCGAGCGGGACCGCTACCTGAGCTTTGGCGGTCACACCGACATCGGTGACGCCAACGACCTCTGGACCTTTGACCGCAGCGCGAAGACCTGGGCGCTCGAGTACGAGGGCGACGTGTTCACCGGTGAGGGGCTGGGCTGCCTCGGCAATCCCTCCGAGGTACCCGCGGAGTACGTGGATCAGGACGTCACCGCACCCGAACGCCGCCATCGGGGCATGTACGCGCTCATGTACGACAACCTGTGGGTGTTCGGCGGCATGCACGCCGAGTGCAGCGATCACCTGGACGACACCTGGCGCTACGATCTCAGCACGAACACCTGGCACGAGCTCATCGAGGCGCGATCGGGTGAGAGCTGCGCCCGACGAGGCGAGGACTGCGATTGCCTGTGTCTCTGAACCACGCACATCGGCGCTGGTTCGCGATGCCCGCGTTGGCAATCAGCCTATTGGGCAGCGGCTGTGACGAGAACCTCGCCGCCTGCGCTGGCGACGCTGAAGCAGCGATCCAGATCGGCACGGGCGAGCTCGAGTTCGAAGCCATCGAGGATGGGGACACGGTTCAGCTCGTCCTGGGCCCCCAAGGGGGATTTCATCTGCTGGGATCCCTGCGGGTCCGAGGCCTGGTGGCAGGAGACCCCGACAACCTGGAGGCACCCGAGAACCCCACAGGACAGTTCGAGGTGTGGCTCGGGGAGGCAGACCTCGTCATCAGCTCCCCATTCACCCAGGGGCTCGATCCGCTAGAGGACTGTGACGAAGGCTGGGAGGCCGAGACGGTCGGTCGCTTTGCCGTCCTCGACGTAGACAACGACGACACGCTCGACGGACAGACCGTGACGTTTGCCGTCGATCTCCAGACCCCCGACGGTCTGTTGGTCCGCGATGAACGCCAGGTGCTCGTAGAGCCGCACCCGCTGAACTTCTGACCCAGCGTGCAGGCGACAAACACGCCAGCACACAACCCGCCGACCTAGAACCCCATGGACCCCATCTCTCAGGCCAGCCTCGGCGCAGTCTTTGCCCAGAGCACCACGGCAGCTGGTCGTCTTCGCCAGGCAAGCCTCGCGGGTGCGCTCGCTGGGTTCCTGCCGGACGCAGACGTTCTGATTCGGTCTCCATCGGACCCTCTGCTGTTCCTCGACTACCACCGACACTTCACCCATGCCCTGGCCTTCGTTCCCATCGGTGGAGCCCTCACCGCCGGTCTGTGCGTGCTGCTCTCCCGCGGACGGGCTCGCTTTCGGGACTTGCTCCTGCCCTGCCTCGTGGGCTGGGCCTCCCACGGACTACTCGACGCTTGCACGAGCTATGGCACCTATCTCTACTGGCCATTCAGCCAGGAGCGCGTTGCCTGGCACATCGTGTCCATCGTCGATCCTCTGTTCACACTGCCGCTACTCTTCGGTGTGCTCTGGGCAGCGCGGCGCAAGGCACCCAACATCGCTCGCGCTTTCCTGCTGCTCGCAGCGGCCTACCTCGCTCTGGGAACCTTTCAGCTTGGGAAGGCTGAGGCCCTACAACAAGAATTGGTTCTGGAGCGGGGACACGAAACCAACCGGGCCGAGGTGAAGCCATCGTTGGGGAACAACATCCTGTTCCGCGCCTTCTACGAGCACGACGGCACATTTCACGTAGATGCCATCCGAGTGCCTTGGTTTGGTGAACCACAAGTCTATCCGGGGGGCAGCCACTCGGCGCTGGTGGTGGAAGACTTCCTCGAACAGCACTCGCTCGATCAGACCCGGCGCAATGACATCGCCCGCTTCGACTACTTCTCAGCGGGCTATCTGATCGAGGACCCGAGGCATCCCGGGATGATCTCGGACTTCCGCTACGCCGCCGTCCCCAACGCCGTCGCTCCCTTGTGGGGTATCGATGTCCTGGGTACACCGCCGGGCCGCCACCCGAGCCTGACGCACTTCCGAGACATCGACGCTGCCAAGCGCGAACAGCTCGTGGACATGCTGCTGGGCCACTGACCTCTCTGCGCTCCGCACGTGCAGTTGCCTGAAGTACACTCCAGGGCCACCCCAAGGAGTGAGACCAGGCACGTGGCAACAAAGGCCGCACAGTTCTCCATGCCCGAGCACGTCGAGACCGTGGTCGTCGGGGCCGGCTCCGCCGGAGCAGTGATCGCCGCGCGCACGACCGAGTCGGCAGCACGGCAGGTGCTGCTCCTAGAAGCAGGCCCCGACTACTGCGAGCCGGCGCACTTGCCAGAGGACCTGGCCGATGGTCGCTACAACTCCATGACACGCCACGACTGGGGCTATCGCCACCGCCCTACGGTCGAACAGGTGCGCTTTCCTCTGCCCCGGGGCAAGGTGGTCGGCGGCTCGTCAGCCGTCAACACGTGCATCGCACTGCGGGGCCAACCCGCCGACTACGACGAGTGGGCTGAGCGGGGCCTGCCCCAGTGGAGCTGGGCGCAGTGCCTGCCGGCGTTCAAGCGGCTGGAGACGGACCTCGACTTCGATGAGCCTTGGCATGGCCGCGAGGGTCCCCTCCCCCTCCGACGCCACACCCAGGAGGAGCTAGCGAGCTGGCAGAGCGCATTCTTGGAGGGCTGCGATCAACGAGGGCATCCCCAGTGCGAGGACACGAACCGACCCGGGAGCCACGGGGCAGGCCCACACACAATGAATCGGATCGAAGGGCGTCGAATCAGCGCGGCAGAGGCCTGGCTGACACCCTCGGTTCGTGCGCGGTCCAACCTCTCCATCCAGCCTGGTGCTCAGGTCCTGCGGATCCTTACACGAAACGGCAAGGTCACCGGAGTCGAGGCCCAGGTGGGACGACAGATCTTCTGCGTACAGACGAAGCAGGTGGTGCTGTGCGCAGGGGCCATTGGGACCCCCACCATCCTGCTGCGGTCCGGCGTTGGTCCCCGCGATGAGCTCTCTCGGCTCGGAGTCGATTTGGTGGCCGACGTCCCCGGCGTCGGGGCCCGCCTGCTGGATCATCCCGGAGTAGCGTTCTTCATGCGTCCCAAGTGGGGGCGTTCCCACCGAGGGGCTCCCCTCATTCAGACCGTCCTGCGTGTTCCATCAGGCGCCGCGGGAGCGCTCCCCGATCTCCAAGTCCAACCCGGCTCATCGGTCCCACTGCCCTGGATCCACCTACCCCTCGTGTCCATGATGGCGGTCGTGGGCAAGCCGGTGGGACATGGCTCCATTCGCTGGCCAAGCCTCCGCTTGGCCGATCGACCCATCATCGAGTCCCGGTTTCTCGAAGACGCCACCGACCGCAAGGTCGCCATGGACGGGCTGCAGATCGCACTGGATCTGGTGCATTCCCCTGCAATGCGTGACTTCGGGGCGCACTTCTACCCGTCCCGCAAGACACTCCAGGAACGGAGCCGCTTGGAGCGCTGGATCCGCAAGGGCTGCGACTCGGGCTACCACCCGTGCGGAACCGCCCCCATGGGCCCGGACGACGACCCAGGAGCCGCAACCGATGGGCATGGGCGAGTGCGAGGAGTCACGGGCCTGATCGTCGCCGACGCGTCCCTGATGCCGACCATCCCCTCGGCAAACACCAACCTCTGCACCTTGATGATCGGAGAACGATTCGGCGAATGGCTCCGGGACGGGACCCTGCAGTCCGGCTGACAGTACTGCGGCTGCCGAGGCCAACCGAGCGGACGACACACAGCGGGGTGCACACCGTTACCCCTGTGCCGCCACTCCTGGAGAAAAGCCCGCCATGACCCGCCGCCCCGTGCCCACGCCCACCCAGTAGCAGGCTAGCGGCGATCTGGAGCCCAGAGCCCCAGGTTTCTCGTCTCCGATGGCTCCCTCCAAGAGCCGCGGGCACCCAGGGCAATTTCTCGTAAAAGGTACGCCCTGGAAGGAACCGGTGCGTGATAGTCTCCCGGCGTGATCCGCTGCGCTGTACTTCTTGCTCTAGCAGTCCTTTGCTCGACCCTTCTCGCAGGCTGTTCGGCCTGTCCTGAAGTGCGCAAAGTGGACGCATCGGCCGACAGCCCGGCCCTCGTTCAGGTCCTCTTCTCAGTGCAGTGCGACGGCGAGCCCGTCACCGACATCACGGCAGCAGACATCAGCCTGGCGGAGGGGGGCAGCGAGGTCGCGGGCACCGAGAGTGTGTGGGCGGTAGAGCCCCACAGCGCAGCCTTGGAGACCTACACGCTGCTTCTCATCGACGTGTCCGCCTCGATCCTCGAGGGAGACACGCTGGAGACAGCGCAGGACGTAGCTGCCGAGTTCGCCGGAGCGTTGCTGCAAGACAACCAACATGTGGCCGTGGGCATCTTTGATGGGGATGCCGAGATCCGCACCCTGGTGGACTTCACTCAGGATCTGGATGCCTTGACCACCGCCATCGACGAGATTAGCTCGGACGACCAGCTCGACAGCTCGACCAACCTCAATGGCGCCGTGCACCAAGGGCTGGAGCTGCTGGACGACCGAGTCACCCCGGATGTGGAAGGCCAGCTGATGTCTGTGGGTAGCCTGGTGCTGTTCACGGACGGGGTCGACCGGGCCAACCGACAGTCCAGCAGCAGCGCTAGGAGCGCCGTCTCATCGAGCGACCACTCTGTCTTCGTTGTGGGACTGGTGGGAGAGGAGGCCATCGACGACCTGGAGGCTCTGGGCCGGGATGGATTCTTCCAAGCGGAACAGCCCGAGGACCTGATGGAGGCCTTCGACGACCTCAAGGCCAGCCTCCTGGACGAGGTCAACAAGTACTATCGCTTGAGCTACTGCAGCCCTCTCCGACGCCCCAGGACGACGCTGAAGATCGAGGTCTCCTACGAGGACAAGAAGGACGTCATCCGACACAGCTATCGGACCAACGACTTCGGCCCCAACTGCAGCCTGCCCACTCCCTGAGGCTTGCTCGCCGCCGGCTAGCTGGCTGCACCCCACAGACAACGCCCCAGCACTCATGGCCGGTGCAAAGGCCCCGTGGAGCGTGCTTGCGGACGGCCATCAAGACAAACCGCGAGCTGCAGAGCCCTGGTATTCTGCTTGCGTCACACGATGGGAGCTCCTGATGAAGTCCTTGCGCCACTGGATATTGCTGCTCACCTGCTTGTTGATCACTGCCTGTGAGCCGGCCGGTGACGAGAACTCCGTCGAGGGCGACGAAGCTGGTGAGTGCAGCGATGGTGTCGACAACGATCAGGACGGCAACACCGACTGCAACGACGACGGCTGCATCAACGCCATCGACTGCACGAGCATCGGCGACGACGACGCCACCCCCGCTGACGACGACGATGACGACGACGACGATGACGAC
>PBPL01000226.1 GCA_002724675.1 Deltaproteobacteria bacterium
AGTCCGACGACCCCGACGAGTCCGATGACCCCGACGAGTCCGATGACCCCGACGAGTCCGATGACCCCGACGAGTCCGATGACCCCGATGAGCCCGACGTTGTCGTCGATGATGATGCAGCGATTGTTGTGTCGGCGAGCTTTCCGGCCCAGCTGGACTGCGGCGCGACGGCCATGGCATCCGTGGTGGTTGAGAACACAGGTGCGGTTTCCTGGACCCGTGCCGAGGGCTACAAGTTGGGCGCCGTCGACGACGAGGATCCCTTCTACAGCAGCGACACACGGATCTGGTTGGCTGATGGGGATGAGGTGCTGTCCGGCTCGACCCACACCTTCTCGTTTTTGCTAGAGGCTCCCGCTGAGCCAGGTCTCTACCTGTCGGACTGGCAGATGGTGCACGAGGCGGTGCAGTGGTTTGGGGACGTCACGACCCACGAGGTGGAGGTGACCTGTGTCGACGATGCGCCCCCACCAGCTACTGGGCCGCCCGACCTGTCGACAGTGACCTGGCTGCACACCGACGTGTCCCAGTGGCCCCAGACGGCGACACTCTCGTCGGTGACGATGTCGGGCCCCAATATCTGCCTCGATTACGATCAGGCGAACGCGTGGCCTGTGTTTCTCTTTAACGGAACTGCCGTCGTGGGGAACCCCTGGATCTTTATCTGGCAGGACAACCAGTGGTACGGAGCGACGTGGGAATGGCTTCGTCCGGGGCAGACCTGCAAGGCGGCCTCCTCCGTAGCCGGTGATCACATCAAGCAGGACCCCTTTGGACAGTTCTCTGGGTGGGTGCCGACCTCCGGGACCACCTATTGGTTCATGGTCAGTGGGCTGGCTCGAACTTCCGACCGCAATGTGGAGGTGCGGACCAATCTCGTGCCGCTCGTCTGGCCGTGATGTCCCTCTAGCTCTAGAGGGCCTCAGTCGGACCGTGCTGGCGGCCGAAGGGCGGAGACCACCCTTCTGATGCGTGCCAGATCGGTTCGGATTGCGATCTCCGACCATCCGGCTCGTTCCAGCAATGCTGAGACGTCTGTGGCTTGGCCCTGACCCACTTCCATTGCCAACAGGCCCCCTTCGGCCAGCCAACTCAATCCAGTTGAAGCGAGGCGTCTGTAGTGCTCCAGGGGGTCCTCGTCCGGGAATAGCGCCAGGTGCGGTTCGTAGTCGACGATGTCGCGAGCCAGGCTGTCTTTGTCCGACTTGGCGATGTAGGGAGGGTTGGCAACGAGCACACGCAGCGATCCCTGGAACCGCTCGGGCACTGCGGACAGCCCATCGGAGAGTACGAAGCCCACACGGTCGCGCACACCGAGATGAGCAGCATTCTCTCGGGTGACATCGAGCGCATCGGGCGAGCAGTCCACCGCCAGGACACGCAGCGCCTGTCGTTCCGCCGCTAGCGTGAGCCCGATGGCTCCCGAGCCACACCCGTAGTCCAGCACGAGAGATGGATCGTCATTGCCGCTTGTTTGTTCGCTGTCTACGGCCTCGTCCCCCAGCCATTCGAGGACGGAATCCACCAGCACCTCGGTGTCTGGCCTAGGCACGAGCACGCGCGAGTCCACTACGAAGTCGCGGCCATAGAACTCTTTGCGACCCAGGATGTAGGCGACTGGCTCAAAGTTTCCTCGCCTCTTTACGAGTCTGCGGTACGCATCGAGTTCGGGCGTCGATAGGGGCCGGTCGAACGACGTGTAGAGCTGGATCCTGTCGAGCTTCAGGACCTCGCACAAGAGTAGCTCGGCATCCAGACGTCCCGACTCGATCCCACGGGATCCCAGCCAGTTCTCGGTGGTCTTTAGGAGGTCCCCCAGCCCTGTCACGGCGAAGCTATTCCTCGTCGACGGCCTTGAGAGCTTCTGCCTCGAAGTGCGCGGTGCAGGCGGACAGGACTTCGTCCAGCTCCCCCTCCATGAGTCGCTCCAAGCTGTAGAGCGTGAGCCCAATGCGGTGGTCCGTTAGGCGCCCCTGGGGGAAGTTGTAGGTTCTGATGCGCTCTGAGCGGTCACCGGTGCCGACCTGGGACAGGCGCATGTCGCGCTGTTCGGCGCGCTGCGCTTCTTGCTCCTTCTCGTACAGGCGCGTACGAAGCACCTTGAGCGCTTTGGCCTTGTTCTTGTGCTGTGACTTCTCATCCTGGCAGGTCACCACCATGTTGGTGGGGAGGTGGGTGAGTCGCACCGCCGAGTCGGTGGTGTTGACGGACTGGCCACCCGGACCCGAGGCGCGAAAGACATCGACCCTGAGGTCCTTCTCTTCGATCTGAATGTCCACCTCTTCAGCCTCGGGCATCAAGGCTACTGTGCAGGTGGAGGTGTGAATCCGTCCTTGAGCTTCTGTGGCAGGAACCCTCTGAACTCTGTGGACGCCCGACTCGTACTTCAAGCGAGCGTACACATCGTCTCCGGCGATCGAGCAGATCACTTCCTTGTAGCCACCCGCCTCGTTGGCCGACAGGTTGAGCAGTTCGAACTTCCAGCGTCGCGAGTCGCCATATCGGGAGTACATGCGGAAGAGGTCTGCCGCGAACAGACCCGCTTCGTCTCCACCAACCCCGGCACGGATCTCGAGGATCACGTTTCGTCCTTCGTTGGGGTCCTTGGGCAGGAGCAGAACCTTGAGCTTGCGTTCCCAGCCCTCCACCTGGGGCTCCAGGCGGCTCAATTCTTCACGAGCCATCTCGCGGAGGTCGTCGTCGTCGTCTGCGAGGAGCTCCCTTGCATCGGCCAACTCGGTGTTGAAGTCTCGCCACTCGCGGTAGATCTCGACGATCTCACGCAGGTGGCTGTACTCCCTCATGAGCTGCTTGAAGCGGTTCTGGTCGGCTGCCACGTCCGGCTGCGACAACTCTTCGCCCATGGCGTCGTAGCGAGCTTCTACCTCGGCCAGCTTGTCGAAGAGGGACATAGCGTCGCGATGGCCTGCTGAACTCGTGCAGGCTCAGGCGGCCGGCACGAAGGTGCAGTTGCGGTAGTCGGGGGCGTCGAGAGCGCCCTCGTGTTCCAGCGCGCGCTTCAGGGAGACAAGCGCAACTTCCAGCTGGTCGTCATCGGGCTCTACCGTAGTGATCTTCTGAACCATCCGGCCGGGGATGCCCAGCCAGCAGAGCACACGGTTTTCCTTCTGTCGGCCGGCCCACTTGATGAACTCGTAGGAGAGCCCAGCGATGGGAATCATCAGCGGGATCTTGACGGAGGCCTGAACGAGATTCAGGAGAGCTCCCGAGAGGTTCGATGGCAGCAGATAGGCCTGAAGCAGCGGAAACACTGCGGCGAAGAAACCGATGGAGATGAGGATGACGAACACGAGAAACGAGGTGCCGCAGCGCGGATGGTACGTGGGCCACTTGCGTGCGTTTTCCACCGTCAACTCTTCGCCAGCTTCGTAGGCGTGAATGCTCTTGTGCTCGGCTCCGTGGTACTGGAAAACACGGTAGATGTCGTTCATCTGGCGAATGGCCAAGACGTAGCACACGAAGATCGTCATCTTGATGATTCCGACCACGAGGTGAAACAGCGGGGCTTCTACTGGAGCCTCGGAGCTAAGCGGAAGCCCCTCCACCAGGTTGAAGATGACGGCTGCGCCCGCGTGGGGCAGATAGATGAACAGCCCGACGCCAAGGCCCAGCGAGAAGATCAATGAGAGGGCGATGGCACCTTTGGTCATGGGGTCGGGTGCGATGAAGTCCGCATCGTCTTCTGTGGCTTTAGCGTGCAGATTGACGGGAGCATCGACGCCGGCCTCTTCGGCTTCCGCAGCCTCGGCTGCTTCCGCGGCCTTCTTCTCGTCGTCCATGGACACTTCTGCAGAGAATGAGAGGGCCTGCATGCCGTTGATTAGGGCCTCGACCATCACCACTGCTCCACGAATGAAGGGCAGCTTCAGCCACGGCATTCGCTCGAACAGTGGTACCCACTGGCCGTCTTTGACGATGATCGACGAGTCGGGGCGGCGCACTGCGATGACCATGGACCGCGGCCCACGCATCATCACGCCTTCAATGACGGCTTGACCGCCTACGTCCAGGGAGTTCTTCACTGCCAGCTCCAGGATGAGCGCGGCAGGGGCTTAGCGCCGCGAGACTTTGGTGGGATCGAAATTCTTGAACTTCTGATTGAAGCGTTCGACTCGGCCAGCAGTATCGACAATCTTCTGCGTGCCCGTGAAGAAGGGATGGCAGTTGGAGCAAAGGTCGACGCGCAGGTCTTCGCCCAGCGTGGAGCGAGTCTTGAACTCATTGCCACAGGCGCAACTCACCGAGATCTCGTTGTAATCGGGATGGATATCAGCCTTCATCACCTTCTCCAGTTGCCCGCTGTCGGGCCCTCAATCAGCCTACCGCAGTGTCGGCCCAACAGCCGTCAGAGAGTAGGTCGCGCCTTCTATCACGCGTCCCCGGGGGAGTCCAGGGACACTTTTACTAGGAATTCATGGCTGCCATGAACTCGTCGTTCGTCTTGGTCTTCTGGAACTTGTCCAGCAGGAACTCCATCGAGTCAATAACGTTCAACGGCGACAGAACCTTCCGCAGCAGCCAGATCTTCGTCAGCGTATCGGGTGGTAGCAGCAAGTCTTCCCGACGTGTTCCAGACTTGTTGATGTCCAGGGCGGGGTAGATGCGGCGCTCCACAAGGCGGCGATCCAGGTGGATCTCCATGTTGCCGGTGCCCTTGAACTCTTCGAAGATCACCTCGTCCATGCGGGAGCCGGTGTCGATGAGCGCCGTCGCCATGATGGTGAGGCTGCCTCCTTCTTCGATGTTGCGGGCGGCGCCGAAGAATCGCTTGGGTCGATGCAGAGCGTTGCTGTCCACACCACCGCTCAGAATCTTGCCGGACGGCGGCACGACGGTGTTGTAGGCTCGGGCCAGCCGCGTGATGGAGTCCAGCAAGATGACGACATCTCGCTTGTGCTCCACCAGGCGTCGAGCCTTGTCGATCACCATGTCGGCTACCTGCACATGGCGGGTTGCCGGCTCGTCGAAGGTCGACGAGATGACCTCACCCTTCACGGTGCGCTGCATGTCCGTGACCTCTTCGGGACGCTCGTCGATGAGCAGCACGATGAGGTAGACCTCGGGGTGGTTGGTGGCGATGGCGTTGGCCAGTGCCTGGAGGATGACGGTCTTTCCGGTCCGTGGAGACGCGACAATCAAGCCTCGCTGACCCTTGCCCACCGGGGTCAGCAGGTCCATCAGCCGTGTGGCGTGGTTTGACGGGTCGAACTCTAGCTGGAGCTTCTCGTCGGGAAAGAGGGGCGTGAGGTTCTCGAAGCGTGTCCGTCGCTTTGCCACCTCGGGGGGCTCGAAGTTGATGCTGTTGACCTCGAGCAGCGCGAAGTACCGCTCGCCCTCCTTGGGAGCACGAATTCGGCCTTCGACGGTGTCCCCCGTACGGAGGCTGAAGCGTCGTACTTGGCTGGGAGACAAGTAGATGTCGTCGGGCCCTGCCAGGTAGCTGTACATGGGGGAGCGGAGGAAGGCGTAGCCATCAGGCAGTCGCTCCACCACACCGCTCCCTGAGACCTCACCGTTGCGGTACGTGTGTGCCTCAAGAATGGCGAAGATGAGCTGCTGCTTTGACAGGCCAGCGATGTTTTCGATGTCCAGGGACTGGGCATGCTCCTGCAGATCACTGACCCTGCTGACCTTGAGCTCGTTCAGGTCCAGTGGATCGGGGGTCTCGCCTTCCCAAGGGGGCTTGGGGGGAGCAGCCGGCTCTCGCGATCGATTCTCGCCACCGCCACGTCGACCTCGCTTGCGCCGCCGTTCGCGCGACTTGCGACTTCGACTGCTTCCTCCACCGGCCTGGCGCTCTCCGCCATCCGTGGACTTGGATGAACCATCGGCGCCGTCGCTCCCCGATTCACCGCTTGCCTTGCCGCTGTCGGCTGCAATGCGCTCCGTGGCCACTCCGTTATCGCCAGAAGACCCAGGGTCCTTGCCACCATTGGTGTCGGCGCCCTTTCCGTTGCTCGACGCCTTGGAGTCGGAGCCGGCCGAAGCGACGGCAGGGTCGGCCGCAGGGGTGGACGCACCGGGTTCGTGGGGAGTGTCGCTGGAATCAGGCATGGTCAATGTCCGTCCGTTTCATGGACTTCTGGCCTCAGGGAGGCCTTCTTGTGGGGTGTGTTGTGGGAGTGCCGGTCCCGTTGCAACCGCTACTTGGAGCGACACGAAACAACCACAATGAAAGGGGAGTGCCTCGCGGTTCGAGCCGCGACGTGCGACCGAAGGATGGGGAAGGTGCCGCCGGATGTCAAGGATGGAATTGCACGCCGTCCTGATGGGCCGTGTTCCGGTAGGCTGCGTGCCCATGAGTGTGGATGAGGCCAAGCTGCGTGGTCGCTGGGAAGCGTTGGTCGCTGAGATCGAGGCGCACAACCGGCGCTATTACATCGATGCGAGTCCGATCATCTCGGACCGGGCCTATGACGCTTTGTTCCGCGAACTCCAGGAGTTGGAAGACGCTCATCCGGCGCTGCGCTCGCAGGAGTCGCCCACTCAGCGGGTGGGTGGACTTCCGGTAGATGCGCTCTCCAAGTTCACGCATCCCACGCCCATGCTGAGCCTTCAGAATTCATACGACGAACAGGACATTCGGGACTTCGACGAGCGGGTGAAGCGGCAACTGGACCTGTCTGCGGACCATAGTGTTCGCTACCTCGTAGAGCCCAAGCTCGATGGGATGGCCATGGAGTTGATCTACGAGGGCGGTGTCCTCGCGGTGGGGGTGACGCGTGGTGATGGGCTCGTGGGCGAGAACGTGACGCCCAACGTCCGCACGATCCGCAACCTTCCGTTGCGTCTGGTGCCCGATTCCACGGGAGAGCAGGTGTCGTCAACGGCCGGTTCGGGCTCGCAGGCCTCCCTCTTTGCTCCGACCCCGGGGCCCCAGACCAAGGCTTCCTCGGCGGCGCTGCCTACGCGAGTGGCGATTCGGGGCGAGGTCGTCATGCCACAGGACAGCTTCCAGAAGCTCAACGAACGGCGAGTCTCCGAGGGGTTGGAGCCCTACGTCAACGCCCGCAACTCAACGTCGGGCACGGTGCGCAACCTGGACTCGCGCATTGCTGCGGCGGCGCCCCTCCGGTTCTACGCACACTCAGCGGGAGTGTGTGAGGGACGGTCATTCGAGCGTCACAGTGACTTCCTCGCCTTCGCCGATGCCATGGGCTTTCAGGTGCCCGCGGGGATCACAGCCTGTGATGGGATCGACGAGGTGATCGCGGCCCTTGCCGCCATCGAGGATCGACGAGCGAGCTATCCCTACGATATTGATGGTGCGGTCGTGAAGATCGACGACCACGACCTCCAGGCTCGCCTCGGCTTTGTGTCTCGTAGCCCGCGGTGGTCGATGGCGTACAAGTACGCAGCGGAGCAGGCAACGACGCGCCTCCTGGCCATCGATGTGCAGGTAGGGCGAACGGGTGTGCTGACTCCGGTTGCTCGATTGGAGCCGGTCTTCGTGGGGGGAGTCGTGGTTTCCAATGCAACGCTCCACAATCGTGACGAGTTGGAGCGCAAGGACATTCGTGCCGGTGATCTCGTCGTTGTCCAACGAGCGGGTGACGTCATCCCACAGGTGGTTCGACCTCTTGTGGAGAAGCGCACGGGAACAGAGGTCACATTCGTCTTTCCTGACCAGTGTCCCGAGTGTAGGGCTCCAGTGGTCGAGGTCGAGGACGAGGTGGCATTGCGTTGCGCCAATGAGGTGGACTGCCCGGCTCAGACACGAGCGAGAGTTGCCCACTTTGCGTCGCGAAAGGCTCTCGACATCGAGGGTCTCGGGGTCAAGCTGGTGGCTCAGTTGGTGGAAGAGGGGTTGGTCCGGAGCATTGCCGACCTCTACTCCCTGGATGGCCAGAGGACCGCCCTTCTGGCCTTGGAGCGCATGGCGGAAACCTCAGTGGACAATCTGCTCGCTGGTATCGAGGCGAGCCGCTCCGCGCCCATCCACCGGCTGCTGTTTGGCCTGGGCATTCGCTTTGTGGGCGAGACTGTGGCCAAGCGACTCTGTGGTCACTTCGGCAGCTGGGAAGCTCTGGCTTCCGCAACTCAGGAGGAGCTCGAGGAAGCCGAGGAGGTGGGCCCCATCGTCGCTGACTCACTACGTACGTGGTTTGCTGATGAGCGGAATCAGCAACTGATCACGGCAATGTCCGATGGCGGGGTGCAGTTTCCAGACGAGGCCCGCCCTGAAGCCCTGCCCGCTCACCCCTTCCTCGGAAAGAGTGTGGTTGTGACGGGGACCCTTAGCTCCATGGGGCGTAGCGAGGCGAAGGCCGCGATCGAGGCGAGAGGCGGCAAGAGCCCAGGCTCCGTCAGCAAGAAGACCGACTACCTGGTCGCCGGTGAGAACGCTGGGAGCAAGCTCGAGAAGGCACGGAAGCTGGGCCTCAACGTGCTGAGCGAGGACGACTTCCTCCAGTTGCTCGGCTGACTTCCTCCCCCGCTCTGGTGTAGCGTTTTTTTCTCGGTCCGCCTCCCGGACCTCGACCCCTGGAGGAATGCATGTCTGTGCTCATCAAGAATGGACGGATTGTTACCGCGGTAGATGACTACTTCGGTGATGTTTGGATCGAGGGCGAAACCATCGCAAAGATCGGTGCCGACCTCTCTGATCTCGAGCCCCGTGCCGATCGAGTCATTGACGCCAGCGGCAAGCTGGTCATCCCCGGCGGCATCGACGCCCACACCCACCTCGATATGCCCTTTGGCGGTACCACCTCGGCCGATGACTTCGACAGTGGCACCAAGGCAGCAGCCCACGGTGGCACCACGTCGATTATCGACTTTGCGATCCAGAACAAGGGCGAGTCGACGCTCAAGGGGCTGGATGTCTGGCACGAGAAAGCAGCGGGCAAGGCTACGATTGACTACTCGTTCCACATGATTGTCACGGACATGCCACTGGATCGCATGGGAGAGATGGAGCGGCTGGCGGAGGAGGGGGTCACCTCTTACAAGCTGTTCATGGCCTACCCCGGAGTCCTGTATGTGGATGATGGGACCCTCTATCGGGCATTTCGTCAGGCAGGGCTCAACGGGACCCGCATCTGTATGCATGCCGAGAATGGCATCGTCATCGACGAGATCATTCGCGAGGCTGTTGCCGACGGCAAGTTCGAGCCCAAGTGGCATGCTGGGACGCGTCCTACTCGCATGGAGGCAGAAGGAGTGCACCGCTCCATCGCCATTGCCGAGGTGGCTGATGTCCCGCTCTATATCGTCCACCTGTCGTGTTCGGACGCGCTCGACGAGGTCAAGCGGGCCCGGATGCGAGGCATCGACGTGATGGCGGAGACATGTCCGCAGTATCTATTCCTCGACCAGAGCTACTACGAGAAGCCGGATTTCGAGGGCGCCAAATGGGTCATGACCCCTGCGCTGCGTGAGAAGTGGAACCAGGACGTGTTGTGGGAGGGGCTCAAGTACGGTCACTTAGCCAACGTCGCTACGGATCATTGTCCGTTCTGCTTCAAGGGCCAGAAGGAGCTGGGACGGGAGTCGTTCACCCAGATCCCCAACGGGGCTCCGGGAGTCGAGAACCGCATGAGCTTGATGTTCCACGGTGGGGTGGTTCAGGGGCGACTGAGTCTCAACCGATTCGTGGAGCTGACGTCTACTGCTGCGGCCAAGACGTTCGGCATGTTCCCCAAGAAAGGAACGATCGCGGTGGGCAGCGATGCGGACATCGTCGTCTTCGATCCTGACAAGAAGCAGACGATCAGCATCGACAACCCGGACACCCACCACATGCGAGTGGACTACTCGGCCTACGAAGGCTTCGAGGTGCAGGGTTGGTCGGAGGTCGTCCTGTCTCGTGGACGAGTCATCGTCGACAAGGGCTCGTTGACCACAGAAGGTGGCGGCGAGTTCATCAAGAGGGCGCGGGTCGGCGACCTCCTACGCTGAGCTCGGCGAAGGGCTCGCTCCGCTCCGGCGTCTTATTGGCGCGTACTCAGAAGCCCAGAGCCACCTGGACGAGCCCCACGTTCGTGTTGTCGTGGAAGCGGTGGCTGTAGCTTCCGGTCAGGGCCACTTGGGGAGAGAGCGCTAGCCGTGCGCCTACCATCAGCTCGTTCCATTCGATGGGAGCCGAACCGTTGTTGTAGAACGAGTCTGCCTCGTCGCGCTTCCAGTACTCGTAGCGCGTGAAGGGAGTCAGACGCTTGATGGTGACCCCCAGCTGCCCCCAGGCTCCGAAGAGGTCGTGGCCTTCGCCTGCGAACTGTTCCGAGTTGTGGACGTAGTAGACCTCGATGGCTGCTTCGATGGGACTGCTGTTGTAGGCCACGTGACCTACAACCATGGTCGAGAAGAGGTCCTGTTCATCTGCGTTGGCCGAGTCATCCTCTTGCTCTGTGCCCGTGGAGAAGGCCAGAAGGCCTGAAGCTGCCGAGGAGCTGCCCCGGTGTACCGACACCGTGGCCCCGGTCTCTAGACCGGTCAGGGGGCCTTTGGGAGCGAGGGCGATCCGGCCCACGACGACGGGCTTCAGCCCATGGGCGATGCCGCCGGCCACGTTGTAAGACAGCTCGGCCACCTTCCCCAGCGTCACCGCGCCGGACAGCTCCCCGCCCTCCATGGTGGTGTGCACCATGGACTCGTCGCTGCTCAGGGCGAGCAGTCGGGCTGTGTCCGGCGTCAGCCAGAACAGGGGCGCCCTTGTGTCCTCGTGTGTCAGGAAGAAGCCGATGGGGCTGTGGAAGCGACCGACCTTGATGGTGGCCAGGGGATGCAGGGCGTACCGACCGAACAGGCGACCGACCCGGAGCAGGGGGGCTCGGTCGGGGCTCATCTCAAAGAGGAACTCAGCGAGCCCATCCATCTTGGGACCCAGCTCGGCTCGGCCCTGTAGGGTGATGTCCCCCAGCAGAAAGCGGGTGGCGAACGAGTCGCCCTCGTCATCAAATTGGAGTCCCAGATCGGCGTACAGATGGAGCTGGAACCGCGGCCTTTGCAGCGGGCTGACCTCAGTGTCCGCAGCAGCCTCGCCCTCTTCTTCGGCGTTCTTGTCACCGCTGTCACTGGCCACGACACTCTCGGCTGGCTCGTTCGCCTCGGTGTCGGCGGTGGGCGGTCCAGCGGTGTCTTCTGAGGTCTCTGTCGATTCAGTTGGCGGTGTGGTTGCCGCGGGCTCCGTGGCCGTCTCTTCGCTTGCCTCTGTGGGTTCGCTGGACGGAGTGTCGGCCGTGGGCTCCGTCGTCGTCTCTTCGCTTGCCTCTGTGGGTTCGCTGGACGGAGTGTCGGCCGCGGGCTCCGTGGTCGTGCTTTCGGTCGTCGTTGCCGACTCATCTGCCGAGCCCTCGCCCCCGCTCTCCGGTGCCGAGCCATCGCCGTCCGTGCTCCCGGAGTCTTCCGACGGAGACCCTTCTTCCGTCTCACTGTCCGGGGCGTCGGCCCAGGACAGGCCCGGACTCAGCAGCATCAAGCCGACAATCCAGGCCCCCGGACGTGGGGCCAGCGTTCGTATGCCTCTTCGTGGTCTTCCAATGGGGTGACTCATAGGGTGCTCCGGGCCGCCTTGGCCACGTCCATTCTATGAGTCCGCTGTCCTCGGGAAAAGCCACCCAGTCCGTGGGGTCGGTCTCGTGTGCTCTCGACACGCCCTCGTGTACCTCGGGAGTCAGCGCAGCGGCAGGGGTGCGCGCACGTCGGCGTCATAGCTGAGGGACACGCCCACCAGTAGATGGATGCCCGCCTGGTCATTGGACGGCATTTTCCCCTGAAAGAACAAGGCGTCTACGAAGCCGCCGATGGCCAATCCAGGGAAGAGGCGGCGAAGCACCGTGACACCGAGATCGGACCTCATTTGGAGCGTGAAGAGGAGGTCTTCTTCTGTGTCTACGGGAGTGGGCAAGTATCCCTTGAGGTCGAGGAGCGTGGCCCATCGCACGGGGCCCCAGCGCTTCTCCGTCTGCACTCCGACGGTGAAGCCGGGGGAGACAGGGCCTACCTCCGCTTCCAGGTCATATTCTACGAAGAACCCACCCTTGCCCTCCTTGAACAGTCGGTAGCGTCCCAGGGTGAACCCCGATGTGGTCCGCCAGAGCCGCTGCAGCGGCAGCGGGACGCCGTCCGCGTCGGTGCCCGCCACGAACTCGGTGTCAAAGGCAGTCTGGATGAACGTGGAGAGGCGGATCGGGGTCTTTGGGACAGGAAGGTTTACCACCTTGATCCGACCCTCGGCGCCAGCCTGGAGGTCATCCTCGTGTTCGATGGGCTCGTCCGTGTCGGCGATCTGGGTCTGACCAAATGCTGCGAGCGCATAGGCCGTCGCGGACCCGATCCGATCGTCGTAGACGAGGGCGACACGCCCCCGGATTGCGGTCGTGAAGGATTGTTGTTGTTGAACACGGCTCTCTCTGGAGTTCTCGTAGCCCTCGCGATCACCCACTGGGACAGAACCGGTGAGCTGGACTGATATACCGTCCAACTCCAGGGTGAGTCGGGGCGAGACTCGAGTCGACTGATCCGTCATCAAGGGGACGAGCTCGCGCTGGTAGGCGGTGCCAAAGCTGGGGTCCTCGTCGCGCAGGATGACCAGGCCGCCCTTGACGAGATCATGCAAGAGCAAAGGCTGGCCGATGGCCTTGTCCACCAGCAGATATCGCCAGCCAGCATCGCGAAAATGGCCCCGCACCTGCGCCTTCTTTAGCGTGGGGGCGAGCGTGGGGTCGTCGCTCAGGAAGTTGGTCGTGGCCAGTCGGATCCGCTCGTCATCAGCCACGGGTCGACCTCGGACCGTGATCTTGGACCCGTCTGCGGTGATGCCCGCTGCCCACGCCCAGCGGTCATCACTTCGCATGGTGCTTTCTGGGTCGCCTCGGCCTGGTTTGGGCTGGACGATTCGAATGCGGCTGACCAGTGCCTTCAGCTGCGCTCCCGTGAGGTCGACGAGCACAACCTCGTCCGGCACGGACAGGGATGCATCGACAACAAGCTCCTGGGTCGCCCCCTGGACGTCGATCGGGTGGGGGAGTGGGCGTAGGAGCGCAGCCTGGGCGCCGGTGCGTGTGAGCAACAGGTTGGCGGCCAGCCGGGCGAAGCCATCGCTGTCGAGCACCGTAGCGGGTCGATTTTTTGCGGGAAGGGCTCGTCGGAGCCACTTGGGAGCGCGGGTGGGGGCGCGCAACTCCCCTAGGTCTGGAACGAGGATCTCTTCCAGCGATGAGTACACCTCTTGCCGTGTGCCTTGTACGCGACGGAGCCAGTCGTTCGCAGCCGGAATGTCTTCTCCGATGCGAGCTCGCAGGTGCCGCAGCCTTCGCAGTGTGTCCGTCTCGTCATCGAAGGCTAGATCGATGCGCCCCAATAGCCCCGGGCCCAGGCGAGCTACGAGAGCTGGTGATCGTGCCTTGGGGTGCTCTGCCGCCCTCGACCGCAGAGCACCCTCACCCACCTCCTCCCAGCGAGGGAGGCGTAGTTCTGCCGTGAAGTCTCCCAGGACAATGTCCACTCCGGGCAGGTGGCCGGCGAGCGAGCGGGCACCTTGTCCGAACAACACGACCAGCTCGGGCTTGTCTGTGGGTTCCGACGCAAGCTGAGCGAGGACCTCGTACAGCGCCTCTCTTCCTCGTACTTGGAGCTGTTTGGACAGGCTGGGCGGCAGGCGTGCGGCGACTCCGGGGTCAGTCCAGCCGAGTAGTGCTATGCGCCTCCCGGCGAGCGTCTCCAGACAGGACTGTTCAAACAGGGGGGCGCCCTTCGGATCGGCCAGATTGACCGAGCACAGCCGTGTCCCCGCACCCTCCGCTTCCGCCTCTAGAGTGTCTAGTCCTGCGATGAGCTCGGACAGGCCGGGAGCCAGCGCGGTGAGCTCCAGCTGCTTCCAGGCAGCCCAGGTGTGGCTGCGCTGTAGCGAGAGTTCCTCACCGGAGAGAAAGGAGCGTCCTTCGACCGACTCTCCTGCTGACAGGTACAGCGATGGGCTACGGCGCCAGGCGGAGGTGAGGGCATACCGTCGGGCACCCTCACCGGTCACTCGGGCAACGACGTGTACCCACGCCTCTTGACCGTCTTCGGTGCGTCCTCGGTAGACCGTCTGAAGCCTTACCTCCCAGTTCAGCGGGTCGATTTTCTCCTCGAGCGGGCCGTCATCCCCTCGGCGGCTGACCAGGAGTATGGAGTCATCATCGCTGGACTCCTGGGGAAGACCCCGCATGGCGACGCGCTTGGGCGGTGGCCGCAGGGGCGCTGAGGACAGGGACTCCTCAAGGATGGGGACGATCGCCTCGGCGGCGCGCTTGGGCCAGGCAATGACTGCGAAGTCGTCCCCGAGTAGGACCTCGACCTCTTCAGCGCCGGTGACGTCGGCTCGGAGCCCCCCCAAGGCGGCTTGGTGAAATTGACGGATGCCGCCGCCACGCTGCAGCAGCCAGCGCCCCTCTCTCTGAAACGCGCTGAACCCACTCTGTACTCGCGTCCAATCTCCAGGAGCGTGCTTAAGGCTCGCGCTGACGAATCGGTCGGCCCATAGATCCGAGTTGGCACCAGAGATCCCGCCAGTTGCACCCTCGTAGATGATGGACAGCTCGGCCCGGTCGGGTGCTGGGGCCGATGCTTCGGCAGGCACGTCATCGAGACGGAGCGGAGGGAATGCCGGTGGCAGCGCAAACGGTGGCTTGAGGGGAGAGGTCTCGAAGCTTGCGGAGTCGTCGTCATCACCGCTTGCCGAGTCGTCGTCATCACCGCTTGCCGAGTCGTCGTCGTCACCGTCGTCGTCTTCGCTGCCTTCAGGTCCCTCCTCGTGGGTTGTCGGGATGCCCTCGTGGCTGTCCGCAGGAGAACTGCTGGGCCAGGTGGGCTGTGCCGGTCTATGGCTCTGGGATCCCCAGGAGAGGGGTGTCCCAAGTACAAGGAAGAGCCCACACAAAGCCGTGTTTGGAAGGAGTCGTCGCACGATGGTGGACAACCCTAGCCCGAATCGAGCCCTAGTCCCACTGGCCGACTCCAGGGTCCATTTCGTTACTCGGAGCGGGTCCATTGCTGTGCTTCCCTTGCATCGTGGGTCGCGAACCAGAAGGATCCGTGTGTGCACGGTGCCCAGGAATCCAAGGCCGAGAACGTTGGGTCCGGCTTGTTAGGCGCGAGACGATCCATGGGCTGGGTCCTCGTGGTGCTGGTGCCGGCGGCCGTCATCTTCTACGGCCTCGACTTCACCGCAGGACGCCAGCTTCTTGCCAGCCACGACCTCGTGTATTCCGACTTCTGGCACTTCTATCTGCCGCTGAAGGCGTTCTATGCCGAGGAACTCCGCGAGGGCCGGCTGGCGACCTGGTGCTCTCTACTAGGGACGGGTGTGCCCCTCCACGCGGTAGGGGAGGTGGGCATGCTCTACCCCCCGAACCTTTTGCTGTATCGGTTCTTGCCCCTACCGCAGGCGGTCAATCTGTCTGTCCTCGGACACTCGGTGCTCGCCGGCGCGTTGGCGTCGTTGTACGCCCGAGAGGTCGGAGCTTCCCGAACTGGCGCCTTGGTGGCGGGGATTGCCTTTGGCTTCTCGGGCTACTTCGTAACCCACGCTCGCCACCTGAGCCTCACGGCTGCTGGCGTGTGGCTGCCCGGCATTCTCTGGGGGCTCGAGCGGTCGGCTCGCCGGATGCGTGCGCGCGACTTCGCTCTGCTCGCCGTCATGGGGGCCATGCCGCTTCTGGCTGGGCACCCACAGATGGCCTACAACCACGCTCTGCTGGCTGGTGTCTACGGTTGCGTGTTGTGCGTGCGGAGCACACGCCGTGGTCGTCTGTCTGTGGGCTGGCTGGGAGCTGTGATGGTGGCCTTGATGTTGGCATCACCGCAGGTGTTGCCCACCCTCGAGTTGCACGCCCAGGGTCCCCGAAGTGGTGGCCTCGACCGCGATTTTGCTACCCAGTTCGACCTCCATCCGGCCTATCTACGCACCTTCGTGCAGCCGAAGGCATTCGGAGATCCGGGTCGCCTGGAGGACGGCGACGGCTTTGTCGGTGTACCGGGAGCGGTCCACCTGTTTTGGGAGGCCGTCTACTACGTGGGCTGGATCCCATTGCTGTTTGCTCTGGTCGCAGTGGCGCTGCGAGGGCGAGCTGCCCGGGGCCCTGAGCCGCCGGTGGCAAACGATGTGGGGAACCCCATGCCGAGATTGTTGTTGCTGCTGCTGCTCGGCTTGTGTCTCGCCTTGGGTCGCTACATCGGTATCGACGGGGCGCTCCACCGCTTCGTTCCAGGCTACGATTTGTTCCGTTTCCACAGTCGGTTTCTGCTGGGCTCCGCCCTGGCTCTGACCGTGCTGGGAGCGCTGGGCATTACTGCGATCCAGGCGAGACTTGCTCTTTGTTCCGGCAGGCAGCATGGGCTGATGACTGTTGTGCTGGTCACGCTGTCGTTTCTGGACTTGAGAATGGCCCTGTCAGATCACAACGGGATGGTCGCCACAGACCGGTGGATGAGCGCGCCATCCACCTTGTTGGCCATTCAACAGCGGGAGGCGGGTCGTCACGAGCCGTTCCGGGCGTTTAGCTTCGATCCTGATCAAAGGAGCTTCCTGAGGGCCTACCAGCGAGCCTCGGGCTGGCATGGCGATCAGGCTCCCTACGACACGGCCCACCAGCTTCTCCGGGACGACGCCAACGTGTTCTTTGGCTTGGACCAACTCGAGTTCTATCTGCCTCTCTACCCGCAGCGAAGCCGAGCCGCCACGGAGGCCTTGTACCTCCACAACTCCCGTACAGGTCGCTCTGATCGCGTCGCTGAGAGGGTGGCGAGGCTGTTCAATGTTCGCTACGTCTTAGCGCCTGAGGGTGGACCACCAGGGCCCCTGAAGCGCCTCGGTCGATTCTGGGGGCAGGATGGCGGCGAGCGCAGTGAAGCGGTGGACC
>PBPL01000227.1 GCA_002724675.1 Deltaproteobacteria bacterium
GAGCGACGACGACAGCGCCTCAAGCGACGACGACAGCGCCTCAAGCGACGACGACAGCGCCTCAAGCGACGACGACAGCACTACTTCGCCCGTCTCCTGCGTCGACGACGCACTGGAGAGCAACGACACGGCCTCCGAAGCCTGGAATGTAGTACCGGGTAGTTACGCAGGCCTCGTGTCCTGCGAGGACGACTATGACTACTTCGCAATAGCTCTCAACGATGGCGACAGCATCACAGTGTCCCTTGTGTTCGACGATGCTGAAGGCGACCTAGACCTGGCACTCATCGGACCAACGGGCGACCTCGTCAGCTCTTCCCTGTCCGTCACCGATGACGAGTCGGTGGGCCCAATCACCGTCGATATCACGGGCTCTTACATCATCGCGGTCAACACATTCGCCGATGGCGGAACGGTGCCAGGCAACGGCTACACGATGTCCATTGTGGTTAACACGCCGGCTGGCTCGGACGACACGGACAGTACAGACGATGTGGACACCAGCGACGACGATGCCGGCACCTGCACGTCCGTCGCCGGTGTCACCTGTGGCGTGTCCATGAGCTCCAACACGGGCTACTCGTTCGCCACCTCTCTAATCGATAGCTACTCCTGCAGTACCTGGGACGCCAGTGGGCCGGAGATGGTGTTCTCTTTCGTGGCTCAGACAACGGGCAACGTCACCGCAGGCCTCACCAATGTGCCTGCAGGCCAAGACCTCGACGTCTACGTGATGGAAGAGAGCGATGGCAGCTGCCTAGCCGATGAGTGCATTGCTTTCGGCAACACGTCCGCGACCTTCAGCGCTGTGGCCGGCGAGACCTACTACATCTCCGTGGATGGATATCTTGGCGCCTCCGGCGACTTCACCCTCGAGTTGAGCTGCCCCACCCCCGCGAGCGACGACGACAATGGCGATGACAGCGACATCCTGACCGTCGACACTCCGGCTGCCGGCACATGCAGCCCACGCTCCGCCCTCCCCTGCGGAGGCATCGTCACGTCCGACACGAGCGCCTCGTCAGCAACGAACCTGATTGACGGCTACTCCTGCAGCTCTTGGGACGCCAGCGGCCCAGAGGCTATCTACAGCTATGTCGCCCAGTCCACGGGCGAGGTCACGGTAGAACTCACATCCGTGCAGTCAGGCGAGGATCTCGACGTCTACGTAATGCAAGACGTGGGCGGCGGGTGCCTAGCCGACGAGTGCATCAGTTATGGCAACACCTCGACCACGTTCAACGCTGCAGCCGGGGAGACCTACTTCATCTCGGTAGATGGCTATCAGGGCAGTGAGGGCGACTTCACGCTCGAGATCTCCTGCGGTTCGACCAGCAGCTCAGACTCCACGGCCAGCAGCGACAGCGATGATGATGACGACGATGCTGCAGCCAGCTCCGACAGTGGCAGCGCCGACCAGGGGCCACCTTCGCTGCCCTTCGTGGGACGGACACACTGCCTAGACTGGAGCACGGTCACCATCACAGAGCCGTCCCAGATGAACGACTACCTGAGCGATGCTGGTGTCGACCTGCAGGACTTCCCGCTTCTCCTGAGCACGACGGCCATGGACCCCCTGACGGGTGAGCTCTCCGTCCTCGGTGGTGGCGCCCAGACAGGAACCTGCAGCCAGGATCCCAGTCAGCCCACCATCGACTTCACCGCAACACAGCCCGGTATCTACAACGGAGGACTCTTCGAGGTTGGCCCGGTCGACATGCCGATTCTTCTCGGAACCGAGATCTACCAACTCTACGACGTCGTCATCGATGGTGAATTCAGCACCGATGGCACCACGATCTCGGACGCGACTCTTACGGCAGAACTAGACATAAGCAACATGGATCTGCCCTGGGGAGCGTGCTTGTTCGCTCTGGACTGCCACTCCTGCCCCACCGGCAACAACGACTGCGTCACATTCCTTGCTGAAGGTGCCGTGCTCAACGACAACGGGCAGGGCCCGATGGTCTTCGTGCCCTAAGCGACACCCCGTTTTCGTTTGAGCCTGACTGCATGGCAGGGACTTCCTGCCATGCAGTCGTGCGTTTAGGCCATCGCCCGAGGCGACCAACACATTTCAAAAGTTGTTCAATTTCCAAAGAGAAAGCTTTCTCTATCTTCTGTGATTTAAAATAAAATAACTTGCGATTTTCTTAACAATCAAATAACAATACTTCCACGCCGCACTGCCGCTGGCGCTGAGGTTCCGATGCACCCTGTCTCTGCGATTCGCCGCCTGATACCGCTGCTGGCAACAACCACGTTGCTTGCATCGCCGTACGTGCACGCGAACTGGGTTAGCCGTCAGGCTGAGCCGACGCCGACCATCGCAAAAGAGACCCTCGACGTTCAATGGCTCGTGGGCGATGTGCGGACGGCTTCAGACACGCCGCTTGACCGCGCAGACAGCACTGCTCTCGGGCTGCATACAACGGCCGGAAGCTGGGCGCCGACAGAGGTCGATGTCGGCTGGCTGGAGCTCGACACGGTGCCTCACGATGGCCAGGGTTTTGCGGTCATGCTGCTCGAGTCCTCCCTGGACCAGGGAGACCGGGATGAGCTCACCGCACTGGGTGTCGAGCTCATCGCTTCGCACCCGCCTCACGCCATCCTCATTCGGCTGGAGCCAGGCAAGCCCGACATCCTCCGCGAGATGAGTCGATTCTCGTCGATTCGTTGGGTAGGCCCCATGCCAGCCCACCTCAAGATTCACCCAGCTGTCTCCTGGGCACTGGATGGCGACGACAGTCGCAGCTTGCTTCGCATTGGCTTCTTTCCCTCCACGCAGGTGGATCACGACGACCTGCTGCCCCGCCTCAATCGACTGGGCTTTGAGGTCGTCGCTGAAGACTCCGTGTCGAGCTGGGTGGAAGGAGATCTGAGCCGGGTTTCTGAGCTTGCTGCCCTAGACAGTGTCCTGTTTGTGGGCGCCGGCTGGCTTCGTGCAGGCCTTCATCACCGCAACTCCATGCCTCTGGTCTATGCAGACAAGGTCCGAGTCGCCTTCGATAGCCTGCCAGAAGGGGGCGCAGGGACCCGGGTTGGCATCATCGACGGTGACTACAACGAAGACCACGAGGCCCTGCCACCCCTGGCCGGCTCCGAGAGCTTCGTTGTTGGTTGCAACTCACCGCTGTCCAACCCCTTCGTGGAGAACATCGGGCACGGCTCCCACGTAGCGGGCACCATCCTCGGGCGCGGTCAGAACGACTGGTCCATGCTCCGAGGAGTCGCTCCTCGAGTTCAGGACATCTGGTTTGCGCAGGCCTTTGATCCGAGCGGCCAGCCCGGCGACGCCGTGGCGGCCATGGAGTGGATGGCAGAAGAGGCCGATGCAGATGTGGCGAACAACTCCTGGGGCTGCTGCGACGACGACGATGACCCCCAGCTAGCTTGCCTCTACAACGGGCTGAACTCAGGGTCGGGCTTTGATGCGCTGGTCGCCGATCGCCTGAGTTACGAGACCGGCATCACCTGGGTCTTCTCGGCCGGAAACACCGGCGAGTGCTCCGATGAGAACGGTGACCCCAGTCCGAGCATCGGCACCCCCGCTGACGCCAAGAATGTCATCGCTGTGGGCAGCTCCAGCGACTGGGGTAGCTCTACTGACAGCCGGTCGTGGTTCAGCTCTCCAGGCCCCACGGCAGACGATCGCATCAAGCCCGACTTGCTGGCGCCGGGGGAGCAGATCACTTCGGCCAGGGGCAACGACAACAACGGCTACATCAGCTACGAGGGCACCTCCCAGGCAGCACCGCACGTCACGGGTGCCGTCTCACTACTCCAAGAGGCGCTCCCAGAGGTCCGCCGCCGCCCGGATGCCATCAAGGCCCTGCTCCGCGCCAGCGCCATGACCACGAATTCCACAGGCCTGCCGAACTCCCGCTCGGGAGCCGGACGGCTCGAGCTGTGGAAGCTGATCGGTCAGCGCGACCAGAGCAATGGATGGGTCAAGAGTCTGGCCCTGGGTGAGACCCTGGAGGAGGGGGAGAGCAGCTTCTTCGAGTTTGAGGTGCCTCAGGACAGCGAACGCCTGACTGCCGTGCTGAGTTGGACCGAGCCAGAGGCAACACTGGGAAGCTACTACGCCTCCCACAACAACCTCGACCTGCTGATCACGGACCCCTCGGGCAACCTCGCATACTCCATCAGCGACAGTGACTCGGTGGAAACCGTCGTCGTGGACTCCCCCATGCCGGGCACCTGGACTATCGAGGTGGAGGCCTGGTGGCTGCTCGCACCAGTGGCGAGCCCCGCACAAGACTTCGCACTGGCCATCATGTTGGACCGAGGGGCTCCTCGCGGACTGCCCGAGACGCGGGTCCACTGCAGCCCCTCCCAAGTTCCGGTCGGAAGTACCACCACCTGCACCGTCATGGTGACCTCGCCCAGTGGCATCACACCCGCTGTCCATGTTCATCGAGGACCCGGGATCGGCTGGCGGGTTGGTGCCTACGAGTGGTGGCTACGAGATGGATCGCTCGAGAGCAGCCCCCCGGGCCAAAGCCTTCAGTTCCTAGGCCTGGGGGACATCGCTCCCAGTGACCAGAGAAGCGTCATCGTCGATGTGCAGATCACTGAACCGGGAGAACACGAGGTCCAATTCGTGGCCCGCTCGGTGCAGGGCCCCGACGAACAATCCGTCACCTGGAATCCCACCATTTCGATCGGTTCCTACACCGTCACAACGGAGTAAGCACAATGAAGTCTCTTCACCAAGCCCAAACGACCCTCCCCCTCTCCCTATCGGTCCTGCTCTCGATCCTACTCGGCGTCGGCCCCCTCACGGGCTGTGCTGTCTCCTGGGACGGGCTCGCTGGAGCCGAAGACTGGTACGAACCGGTCGAGGTAGACGACACCGTCGAGGAGGACGCCGACAGCCACGAAGACGAGGCGACGGAGCCAGAGCCCGCCCAAGAGGAGACCGACGAGGACGGCGATGGCGTGCCATGGCCCGAGGACTGCCACGACGGTGACCCCGCCATCTTCCCCGAAGCGCTGGAGAGCTGCGACGGGCTCGACAACAACTGCAATGGCGAAGTGGACGACGCGGCTGATGCCGACGGCGACGGCTTTGATGCGTGTGTGGACTGCGACGACGACGACGCAGACACCTACCCCGGGGCTCCCGACGAGGGCGACTGCCTCAGCGACAACGATGAGGACGACGAGGACGACGAGGACGACACTCTCGACCAGCCCCTCGTGACCGCCGCAGCGGGTCAGTGGGTCGCAGGCCATCTGGCTGTAGACCTGCTTACCGGCGACCCCACCACCGATGCTGCCATCTCCCAGGTCATCACGTCCCTGTCGCCCCCCATGGCCGACGAGATGGTGGTCGTACTGAGGGTGGGTGACGACTCCGCCACCGGGAGCTTTGCGCTTCAAATGGGGCAGGGAGAGCCCGGAAGCTACGACTGGACCGACGGGGGCGCGCCCCCGCCGACGACCTGCATCACCCAAGACATGGACTTCAGCTGCACGGCAGTGGACTCGCTGGACCTGACGCTCCCCATGGGAGACACGCTGCACCTCCGCGCAGTGGAGCTCTCCGGAAGCCTGGAGGACCCGTCAGGCGCTCTGGCCACGGGCGAAGCGATCGCGGCCGTCGTGCTGTCGGACCTGCCCGACATCTCGACGCCCGACGGCAGCCTGGCCGGCCTAATGGCCGAGCGGAGCCTAGACCTCGACCTGGACAACGACGGCGAGGCTGACGCCTGGTCCGTCCTGCTGTCTTTCACACCCATCGCTTTCTGAGCCGAGTCACACCATGCGTCACTCCCACAAGATCTCCGCCCTTGCAGCCGTCTCCATGATGGCCGCTGCGTGCACACCGACACCTTGGAGCCCCGAGCTCGATGACGGCGCCGACTTTGAGATCGGAACCGAGGAGAGCACACCGGTACTAGAGGCTCCGGCGATGCAACCCAACAAGTCCGAACCTGAGCTAGAGAATGATGAAGAGCTGCCCAGTCCCGAAGACTGCGAGAACGGCATCGATGATGACTTGGATGGACTGAGCGACTGCGTCGATCCGGAGTGCTCGGATGCAACCGAATGCAACCCGAATCAAGCACCTCGACTCACCGTTCGCCTCGAGACCACATTCTGGGCCCTCTATGCAGCAGACGATAACGAGATCTACGAGGACTCCAGCTCTCTCGAAGGCCGTGTCCAGATCCTCAAAGAGCAGTGGGATGGCACTCAGTGGGATGCGGACTGCACCACCTGGGTCGCGCTGACGGGACAACAGAGCACCAACGCGGACTTCGACTTGTGGTTCGAGGTCGCCGCCGAAGCCGAGCCCACGAGCGATGGGTGCGGTCTGGCGGACGACCTGCCTCCCATGCCTGTGGGTCTGGGTTTCCACAGCGGCGAGTCAGCAGCTCAGGTCATCCGAGAAAACGAGGATGAGGCTGAGCCCTGGTCGCTCATCAGCGGCCAAGTCGACTGGAGCCTATTCAACTCGCCAAGCGACTACTCCGTGATGAACGCCGGAGTTCCTCTCCGCCTACTGGCCCCCTGAACCATCGGACCGAACCAACCGACATCAAAGCACTGAATGCTGCGTGACCTATGTTTTCCTCACTCCCCAGCCTACTGCCCCAACGACTCGATCCGCGAGCGACGAAGGACGTCCACGATTGGCGTCCTGAAGCGAGGCGGGCGGACACCACAGGGGCGGTGGTTCTCTGCCTCGCCCTGTGGCTTCCTGGCTGCCAAAACACCTGGGAGCCCACCGGTGAGACGGACGAACTGCCACCCAGCCTGGTGGGCATCGGCATAGGCCCGGACCATGCAGTCGTCCCTCTGGGTGAACAGCTCCAGTTTCAGGCCACGGGTTACTACAGCGATCAGAGCGCCCGAGATCTCACAGATATCGTGTCCTGGCAAACCTGGCGTGACGATGTCCTGCACGTCTCGTCCAGCCTGGATCAAGAGGGCCTAGGCACACCCGTCGACGTGGGCTACTCGCGCATTCGAGCCCTGTACAACGGACTGCAATCCAACGAGATCCGTGCCGCCGTCACCGACGCCTACCCCACCCAACTCACGGTTGCCCCCGGAGCCCTCTCACTCCACCAGGATCAGACCCTCCAGCTCACCGCCGAGGCGGCATTCTCCGATGGGCATCGCGGCAACGTCTCCGGCACCGTGCGGTGGGTTGTCGAGCGCGCCTCGGTGGCGACGGTCGGGGCAACAGGCCAGGTCACAAGCCGCGGTGTCGGGACCACCACCGTCCAAGCCATCTACGAGAACGGGGACTCTCCGGTGGAAGCAGAGCCCGTCGTAATCAATGTGGTTCCCGACAGTGTTCCCGTCGAGCCTGCCGACCTTCACATCACATCGGTCTACACCACCGTCACCGAGGAGACCGTTTCCTGGACGGTAGACATCGAGAACCAGGGGGGCACGGCTGCTGCTGGAATCTGGGTCGACGCCTGGCTGGACCGCAGCTCCTCCCCATCTGCCCCGACGGCTGGAGATGGCTATGCGGTCATCTCCTTGCTCGAGCCCGGCGAACAACAGGATGTTGTGATCGAGCTGTCGGGGGTCACCGAAGGCACATACTCCTCGTGGGTACTCGTGGACTCCCTGGCGGCCATCTACGAAGGCCACAGCGGGGATGACAACAACGACTGGGGCCCGGAGAACGTGTCGGTAGGCCCGGACTCTCCGCCCGCGACTGGACCCGATAACGACTGTGACACCACGAACAGCTCGACCTGCGTGGACTGGGAGGAGGGCGAGAACGACACTGGCTCGACCGATCCCAGCACTGACGAAGACACGGAAGCTGACCCAGGCGACAACGACGAGAGTGCAACAGAGGACGAAGGCCCCTCACCCCACCAGGGTGTCGACTTGGCCGTCACTTACTTCGAAGGGTGGTCCCTCCAGGAGCCCGACGAGGTGCTCTATTTCATCGACGTAACCAACCACGGCGACACCACAGCCGAGATGTTCGGAGTGGGAGTGCTCGCCGATGTGGACGAACCACCATCAGCCCCCTCACAGCCCGACAGTCTTGTGGAGGTTGATCAGCTTCTTCCTGGCGAGACGGCCTATCTCAGTGCCGTCGTTCCCGGAGCCCCTGACCCCACCTGGTGGTCGTTCGTCCTGGCCGACGTAGCCAGTGCCATCGACGAAACCAACGAAAGCAACAACCAAGACGAGTGGCTGGTCACGCCTTGAGGCGGAGCCAGCGTTACCAACAAGGACCCCTGGGCCCCAGCAAGGCGCCCAACCGACCCAAGAGGAATCCCATGTTCAACAAACACCAGCACTGCTCGGAGTTCTTGACAGCACTCTTCGAGCCCACCCACACCGTCTCTACCCTCACCCGACGTCCCCTCGTCATGGGCACCGTGATTTCCGCCTTGCTTGCGCTCGGTGGATGTCTGGAGGTCGTCGAAGATGGTGCTCCACCAGCGAGCACCGAGGTCACGGAAACCGACTACGAAGACGAAGAGGAGGAGGACCGGGCCCAGGACGATCAAGAACCTACGGGTCCCGCCGACATGCCGACCCATCCTGGCTCCGGCCACTCGGACGAAGACGGCTCGGAAGAGGGCGAAGAGGAGGACGCGCAAGAAGACGAGGACGAAGATGTAGAAGAGGGCTCCACGGGCTCTGATATTTCCTGCTTCACCGACTCCGACTGCATGTCCTACGAAGCCTGCATGTCCGGCATCTGTCAGATCGACCGCTGCAGCGACAACTACTACGAGTCCAGTCCCCCCATGGGCGAGTACCTCTTGTTCAACCAAGACCTCGAGTTCGCGATCGTCGACGAAGAAGAGAGCGCCAGCCAGTACTGGCTTGATGGCTACAGCCCAACCACGACGGGTGCCCCTTTCGACAGCTCTTGGTCGGCCGGAAACCAACGCATCCTCGACGTCGCGGGCGGCGACTTCCTAGGCACAGCCGAGCAGACCTATGCCGTGAGCACCGAGAACACCAACATGATCCAGGTGCTGTACCCGGGCAGCCCGGTCTCCGTCAGCGCGCCCTTCACAGCCACTGCAATGGTAGGCGCCAGCCTCGATGACGACTCTGCCGACGAGCTCTTGCTCGGCACAGAGCACCGCCTGGCGGTCTGTAACGTCGACATCAACAGCTGCTTTCCCTTCTGGCTCGACACCCAATACCAGATCCTCGATGTGGCGGCGGGCGACCTGGACGGCGACTTCACCGATGAGGCCGTAATTTTGGTGTCCATGGAAGACGACCTCTTCCTTCAGGTGCTCAATCTGTCCGACCCGCTCCAAGGGCCGGTACTGATTGCCGAGTTGCCGGTAGACGCTGGTTCGCACAAGGTCGCTTCAGCAGACATTGACGCCGACGAGCAGGGCGAGATCATCGTCCTGGAGGAGGGTGGCTGGTGGAACTGGAATGACGACGAATTCGCCGTCTACGAGTTCATCCAAAGTGACGACAGTGACCCCGTCCTTCAGCTGACCCACCATCAGGAGAGCGGCTACGGACGACTCAAGGACCTGGACGCCGGCGACACCGACGGCGACGAGCAGGCCGAGCTCATCGCGCTCGACGAACATCAGAAGGTGGGTGTCTTCACCTACCAAAGTGGGGCAATCAGCCGGCTGTACGAGTCCGAGTTCAACGACACGGAAGAGCCGGACCGCATTGCCATGGCGGATCACGACAACAACTCAACCCGTGCAGACCTCGTGGCAGGCCCCGAGTCCGTCGTGGGCGCTGAGGTGCCCGTCATTGCCATGTTGCTCCCGCCCTTCAGCTACGAGCACAGTGCGGGCTTCAGCTCGACCGGATACGGCATGGGGGACACGATGTCCGAGACATTCTCCGACACCGTCTCGCTCAGCGTGGGTGTGGACGTCGGGATCAAGGGCAGCTTCCTGGGCGTCTTTGGGACCTCGTTCAGCGAGAAGGTCGGCTGGAGGGTCAGCGAGACGCTGGGCACGACTTCCACCATGGCCACTGGCACGCGCTCATCCATCCGCTCGCAGCCCGATGACTTTGGCTTCCACTACGGGGCCGTCGTTGTCTCCTGGGGTTGCTTCCACGCCTACACCTACGAGGTGCAGGACCCCACGGACCTGATCAACGGCTCGGACGAGGAAGAGATTGTGCTCACCGTACCGGTCGATGCCGGCACGGCGATGCTGTCCACGGGCCGCTACAACGCCATGGCTCTCGCAGTGGGCGACCTCCCTGTCATCGAGCCCCCCTACACCGTAGGAGATGTGTATTCGTATCCCACCCAGCCCGAGACCATCTGGGGTGAAGCCATCCCCGATGAGGACTACGTCTTCCCCGGTCTCGACTGGTACGAGGTCTCCGATGTGGGCTACGTGGGCTGGTTCAATACCTTTGGCCAGGCCAGCAGCAACGCCTCAACGGAGAGCCTGGACATGGGCGCCAGCGCCAGCGTCACAGTCGCTGGAGTCACGGTCGGCCTGAACTCCAGCATGGGATGGGGCAAGGGGTACTCGCTCTCCATGGGAGAGACAGCCCTGTTCAGCGGCGCCATCCCACCCTTCCGGGATGACCCCGCAACCGCAGTAGACGAGTACGCCGAGAACTTCTTTCGCGTCGCACCGATCACCTACGTCCAGCACTACGAGGACGCTGATGGAAACGATGCCGCCTTCTACGTCCAGACCTATGTCGTCGACTACGACTGAGCGGCATTGGACCCCACCCCTTTTGGCTCCATCAAGAACCGGAGCCTGAGAGCGCAGTAGCGCTCTCTCCTGAGGAGATGACCATGAAACTTTCCCTTGATTCCATTCTCGCTCGATTGACCCTCGTGGTTTGCCTGAGCCTTCCTGTCCATGGCTTCGCTGATGACGGTGAGGATGACAGTGGCGGGAGCGGTGACGACACCAACTCCGGCGGCACCGATGAGCCGGATTCCGATCTCAGCGACAGCGAAACGAGCTATGTGGGCGCTGTCATGCTGGTAGGCCAAGAGGACGTCACCATCGAGCCCGCCGTTCCCGGTGAATTCGGAGAACTCAACGACATGCGCTACGCCTTCTTTGTGGGCAACACGCTGTATGCCGGGGTGGAAGACCTACACGGCAACACCGTGGACCTGATCGGTGAGTTCTTCTGGTTCGAGTCGTCCATTGATCGCGGCTCCGACTTCTATGTGGGTGTGTTCAAGGTGCGCACATCCCCTGTAGAGCTCGACGGATGGCGCCTAGAGACCGGTGAGTCCATCCTCTACCTGGACGCGACGACCGATCTGACCAGCCAGAGCGGCAGCTTCCGCTGGGACTGGTCGGTGCCCTTTGAGAGCTACGGGTGGGATTCCTTTGGGTCCGTCAACCTGGAGACCGAGTATGGCCTGGGCGTCAACGCCGAGGGCTCGGTCATGACCGCCACCGAAGAGAGCGAGGAGGGTGACTCGGTGACCGCTGAGGTGCAGTCCAAGGGCTATCTCAACAGCAAGTACAGCGTCCGAACCCAGTACCAGGTCACGCTCTGGCGCTGGGAGGTCATGGTCCAGGGCGCAGCGGGCCACATGAGCTGGGACATGGTGCTGAACTCCGGCGATCGGGAGGACCAGAATGCCTACCACGAGTTCTTCCTGGTCATGCAGACCGACTTGGAAGAGAACTTCACAATCTCGAACCTGGAGTTCGGTGGTCATCTAAAGGACCCCGTCCCGTTGTGGTTCGATCACCACAGCGCGCTCAGCGCGGCCATCCCCAATGTCGTCCTGAGCCGGCCAGAGCTCCCCGAGCCCGAAGAGGAAGCACCCGAAGAGGAGCCTGAGGCAGAGGACTCGGACGATCCTGCCCCCCCCGATGAAGACGACGGAGGCGAGTGGACCGGCGAAGACGACGAGGACACGACAGTGCCGCCCGGATCCGGGAACCGCGGCACGACGTGGTCCGATGCTCCCGGCAGTTGCTCCGCCGTGGGTGTCCAAAACAAGAGTGTGAAGAGTGGACCTCTTGCCCTGGGGCTCTTGATCCTGGGTGGGGTCCTCAGACGCCGGAGGACAACCTGTTCCTCCAGGTAGCGGGGTCCCCGCCTCCACAGGCTGCTGTCGGCTTAGTCCCTTTGCAAACAGAAGAAAAGAGCGGATACTCTTCGGCCATGTCTGCTCCCGAACCTGGACGTTTTCTAGAGGCCATTGTTCACCAGAACCCCTGGCTGGAAACCGGGGGCCAGGCCTTGCCCAAGGTGCTCGCTCCAGAGACGGAGCGGCGCCTGGTCGAGGCGCTGGCTCAAGCCATCCAGCGAGAGCAGGCCACGCCATTCCCCATGCTGTTGGGGCCGCGTCGGGTGGGCAAGAGCTCCGTCATGCACCAGGTCGTCGCCAAGCTCCTGGCGGCCGGCGTGTCGCCCCGGCGCATCTGCTGGATGCGCCTGGACCACCCGCTGCTCATGGGAAGAGACCTGGGCGACCTGGTCAAGGGCAGCGGCTTTCTGAGGAAAGCAACGAAAGAAGAACCCCACTTCTTCTTCCTAGACGAGGTGACCTGGTCCGGCGACTGGGACCAGTGGCTCAAGACGTTCAGCACCGAGCAGTGGCCGGTCCGAATCCTGGCCAGTTCCAGCTCGACGGCCATCCACAAGCATCGACCCGTGGAGAGCGGCGCCGGTCACTGGGTGGAAGTGGATCTGCCCCCCTGGCTCTTCAGCGAATACCTGCGGCATCAGGATGTGGGAGGAGATGTCAGTCCTGTCGCCACACTGGCCGAGACCCTCGAGCAGGAAATCGCCGACCTCCATCCGATCTTGGGCTTGGACAACTACCTACGACGCTTCCTACTGATGGGAGCGTTCCCCGAGACCGCGACCTGCCCCAGCAGCGATCAACTGCTGTCGGACCTGCTGCACGCGCAGGAGGTCCTCCGCTCCCAGACCATCGAACGCTCGCTCTACCGCGATGTGCCTCACGCCTTTGGCGTTCAGGAGCCCGCCCAGCTGGAGCGCCTGCTTCACCTGCTCGCCAGCCAGCCCAGTGGTGTGCTGTCGCCAACTCGCCTGGCTGCGGAGCTGGGTCTCACCCAGCCGACAATCGATAAGTACCTGGCGTATCTGCAGCGGGCGTTTCTCGTCTTCACGTTGTCCAACTACTCCATGTTCGAAGACAGCACGGTTGCCGCCAGCCAGGCGGGCTCTATCCAACGCCGAGGCCGCAAGCTCTATTTCATTGATGGGGCGCTGCGCAACGCGACCATCCAGCGCGGCGCTGGCCTCCTTCGCGATGATCGGGAGTTGCGCAAGCTCATGGAAAACGCTGTTGCAAGCCATCTATTGGCGCTAGCTCGGCAAGACGGAGGGCGACTGTTCCACTGGCGCAAGGGGAAGGTCGAAGTGGGTCTGATCTACGACCATCCCACCAGCCCACTAGCCTTCGAGGTAGGAGAGAGCTCGATGCACGACACGGCAGGCCTTCGAGCGTTCCAGAAGCGGTTCACTCGATTTGCTGGTCGCTGTTACATCGTCTCTCCCGCGGCAGTCGCCAGCAGCGCCGCCGATTCCCCCGACGGGATCGGCCGCATCGGCATCGCTCCTCTGCTCCAGATCATTGGTGCTCAGGTGGAACAGGCGCTGGGGAACCGATTCTCTAACGAGGCTGAGTAGCTAGAGAGCCGCCCTGGCCGTCCCCCGGAGGTGCACCGTGACGTCCTCGCACACCCCTCGTCCTCGCAACATTCCGGCCCAAGGGGGCACAACGTCGAGCTTCCTTTGGACTCTCTTGCCGCTGGCACTCCAGCTGGTGGCCTGTGGGCCGCAAGACAATACAGGAGACTCACTCCAGGTCTTTGTCGAGGAACGAGACGATGGCCAGGTCGGGACCGGGACGGAGGAGGACCCCTACGCGTCCCTGCAGGACGCGATCGACGCGTCCGAGGACGGCGCGACCATCCACATTGCTAATGGCCGATACGAGGCCGAGGTCCGCGAGTTCATCGACCCCACCTGCGGCAACTGCGACGACACGAATTTCCGGGACGACGTGAACGTCACCGTTGGCTTTCATGTCCATGGGAAGTCCCTACATCTACGCGGCGAGTCCCGGGACGGCTCCATCCTGGACACCGGCGCTGGCTACGGGGTTCTCTTCGAAGAGGCGGGACAGTCATCGGTCACGGGCCTCACCGTCACCGGGGGCCGACGCGACGCCGATGGGCGCGCGACCAATGCCGCAATTGTCGTCCGCTATACAGACCTCTTGGTACGCGATGTCGACGTGGTCGAGAACAATCACCTGTACGAACCGGCTCCGGGAGAAGACGATCCGGTAGCCGGCGTCATGGGCATTACCGGCCGTGAAGGGTCTCGCCTGACCGTGGTCGGGTGCCGTATCGAGGACAACAGCTGGGACGGCATCGCGCTCTACCGGAGTGACCCCGAGGTGGAAGACTCGAGCCCCAGCGCAGTCATCGTCGACAACATCATCGGCTGCACCACGGACTGTGTTCAGCCCAACGGCCGAGGTGCGGGCATTGGGATCACGTGGGATGCAGAGGCCGAGATCATCAACAATGAGATCCATCACTATTGGAAAGGCATTGGTAGCTTCGGCAACTCTGAGGTGGTAGCCACCAACAACGTGGTCCGGGACCAGGTGGGTTGGGGCGTCATCGCCTCAGGCGAGTCCACGATGCACGCTGTCAACAATCTCATCATCAACAACGGGACCACGGGGCTCGCGGCCTGGAATCTCGGCGCATCGGGTGCGTTCGTCAACAACATCATCACCGGCAACGGCTGGAGCGCCGACGAGTGGGTCGGGAAGAAGACTGGGGTCTGGATGAATGCTCCCGACGACTTCGAGTTCAGTCACAACAATGTCTGGAACAACAGTAACTTCGACGTCTGCTCCGGAGGAACTCCTGGCTCAACTCCCTGCACGAACATCCACTTCGATGGGGTGGACGGCAATCTATCGGTAGACCCTCAGTTCGCCGACACGGACAACTACGCGCTGGCGGATGGATCGCCGATGATTGATGCTGGCGACCCTGAGATCCTGGACCTGGATGGGAGCACTAGCGATCTGGGTGTGCATGGTGGGCCGGAAGCGGGCCGAGAGGAGCCCTGAGCACCACACGCGTCGCTCGCTCAGCTGGGGTCGTCGATGGCTTCAATCTTCTCGACCATAGCGGCCACCTCATGGCGCCAATTGAGCGCCTGGAATTCGTCGCGGCAGAACTCGTAGGCATCCTTGGCAAGCACGAGTTCTCCCTCTCCACGGGCGGCGTCACCGGCAGTGCGAGCGGCGAAAGCGATGGAGAAATCCACGAATCCCGTTTGCTTCTTGAGCCGACGGGCGATCTCCAGATGGTTCGCAAACAAAGACCACCTCCCCTCGGAAGCGACACAAGCTGCCAGCGCCAGGTGAATGAGTTCTTCAAAGTGCGGCCTTCCGGCTTCCTGGACCTCGCGGAGACATCGTTCCAACAAAGGCTGCGCCTGAAACACCTGTCCCTGCTCCATCAGAGCGACTCCTACATAGAGTTCTGCAATCGTCGTGAGTCCCGAGCCCTGACTCCGGAACATGGCCTCAGCGCGTCGATACAGCAGCTCACCTTCCTCGCTGTCGCCATGGAGACGAACAGCATCCCCCAGCTGAAGAAGGATTCGACCCTGGAGAATCCCGTGCCCCGCATTCTCGGCGAACGCGAGAGCCCTACGACCGAGCTCAGTAGCCTCCTTGGCTCGGCCCCGTGACAACTCGAGGCCGCCGTACATCTCGAGGACGTACCCCTGACCAATCTGGTTGCCCAGCGACTCAAAGAGTTCCAGAGCTTGTTCAAGGCACAGTCTGCTGTTGTCCAGTTGCCCCGAATACGAATAGTTCATGGCCAGGTTCAATAAGCACTGCGCCTGATTCGTCGTGTCCCCCACCTCCTTAAGGGCGGCGTGAGCCTCGCGATACAGTTGGTTGGCCCGCGCCGCCTCAAAGTGGTCCTGCGCCTGATTCGCCAACTCCAACAAGCAGAGCGCATGCAGTCGGGACCAGCCATGCTTCTGAGCTAGCGAATGAAGGGAGCCGCTGTATTCCGCAGCCTTGTCGTAGTCTGCGGTCTTGCGTTCGTGCCAGCACCGCAGCAAGAGCACCTCTCCCCTGCGCGGGTCGTCTTCCTCCAAGACAGCGAGTTCTAGAGCCCTCTCGTATTCGGCAAGCAGCTGCCCCACCACCACGTATTCACCCATCGCCTGCCGAGCCCGGGCCGCAGCGGCCAGCGGTTCAAGCGCTCGCTCGTAGGCCTCCCCTCGCAGGAGGTGCCTGCCCAATCGCTGGAGACTGTCCACATCGGCTCGCCCTTCGAGCATCGCCGCAATGGCGAGGTTGACCCGGCGCCACGTCCCATCGCTGCGCGCCAGCCGCTCCAAGCTCTCTCGGAGCACGCTGTTGGCGAGAGACCAATTGGACTCACCGCCCTCCCAGCGAGCCAATCGTCGTGCAACCATGGGGTCCACGAGTGTCCAGGCCGCTTCCACGCCGCAAGCAGCACAGGCCTTCTCCCACTCATTGGCTCGCACGAGTCGCCCCAACGCCGCCGCCAGCTGAAGGGAGAGACGCTCCTCAGGCGAACGTCCCGCAAGAACCTCATCCACTCGAACAGCCCAAACATCGTGCAGATCATCGGGCAGCTTGAGTTCCACCCCCGAACGCAGGTTGAAGCCCCGCCGCCCAGGAACCAGAACGCCCCGCTGAATCCAGTCCCCCACCAACTGAACGGCAAACAAGGGATTGCCCGCCGTACGCTCTTCGACCTGGCCTGCGACCTCGCCGGAGAGGCCCAGTAGCTCGCGCACCAAGGTGAGTCGATCCCCCGCATCCAGTTCTTCCACAGGAATCGCACCGGCACGCGGATGCTCGAGCAAGCGCGCGAGCCAGTGCTCGTGGACTCCCCCCCTCAGCAGCGCTTCATCCCGGCAGGTCATCACCACCAACACCGGCACAGGGCGAGTGTCCTGCTGATCCAGCAGGTGTTGTGTGAAGCCAATGGCATCGAGGCCCCACTGCACATCGTCCAACCAGAGAATGGCCGGTCGGTCATGGCAAAGGCGCGCCAACAGACGCTGCACCAGCACGTACCAGGCCTCAGGCCTCAAGAAACGACTGGCCTCTTCGGCTGTCAGATCGTCTTCGGAGGGGACCGCGACCAGCTCTGCAAGCGCCTCTGCCTCCCCGGCGGGGAGGTCTCGCTCGCCCTTGAGAAGCTCTCGGATCCGCTCCAGCGCCTCGCCCCGATCCAAGCCTGTACAGCCCAGGTGCCGCGCAAGCATCGCCGCCATGCCGTCCAAAGCACCACCCACGGAGCTGTGCATGGCACGCAACACGTGCACGGCGCCTACTTCGTGACCTCGCTCACACAACCACTGGGCCAGTCGAGTCTTCCCTGTCCCCGACGGGCCCCGCAAGACTGTCACCACGGCCCTTCCTTGCGCCTTCACCCGGCCCAGGTCCTGCCAGAGTTGATCTCGCTCCGCTTGGCGACCCACAAGAGGAATAGTGCGCAGCCCATACAGCCCCAGGCCCACCCCGAGAAGCTGCTCCGGCTGGTGGTGATCAAGCGCCTGACGCCAGTCGTCAGGCAAGGGCGGCACCGGCGAGTCGGGCAGTGCGCCGCCACCAAGGGAGCTACTCACCCTCTGCCCCGAACCGTAGTGGGGACTGAGGGTCACGCCGTCCGCGCTCAGAGCGATTGCAATCGGCGCCGGCGAGTCCAGCGTGTCAGTGGGCACCATGTCTTCCACCGTGGCGTCGGAGTTCGCGAGCCACCCGGGAATGGATGGTTCCTCCACAGGAGTTGTCTCATCCAGCGCAATGAGCGCAAAGGCAGCATCTGCAGCACGCTGAAAGCGACTTGCAGGACGCTTGGAGAGCAGGCGGTCCAACCAATCATTAAAGCCGTCGGGCACCGGGTGAGTCGGTGCCAGCATGGGTGGCGCTTGATGCAGATGACTAAACATCAGTTGCTCCACATCGGCTCGGCGACCAAAGGGAGGAGCGCCAGCAGCCAAGGTGTAGGCAACACAGCCCAGCTCATACAGATCAGTCCATGGCCCGTAGTCACGCCACCGGCACTCGAACTGCTCCGGCGCCATGTACGCCGGCGTACCCTCCAGTCGGTCTCGATCGGGATTGACAGTGTCCTGAGACAGACCAAAGCCAAGCCCGAAGTCGGACAGGACCGCACCCCGACGGCTGAGCAAGACATTGCTGGGCTTGATGTCTCGGTGCAGAACACCCCGAGCATGAGAGTGGGCGAGCGCATCTAGCAGACCCAGAATCAAGCGGCGTAGGTTGGGCCAAGTCAGCCGACCGCAGCGACTGCTCAACGTGCCCGCGTCGAGAAACTCCATGACGAGGTAGGGGTTGCCAACAGCCATGCCCTCCTCAGCCGCATCGGCCACCTCCGCAGGAATGGTTCCGTAATCAAACACGGTCACCACGTTGGGGTGGTCCAGCGTCGCTACAGCCTGAACCTCTCGGCGGAAGGCCTCGTGGAGCCGGGGAGACTCTCCCGCGTTCACATTCAGCACCTTGACGGCCACCGGCCTACTCGATGGGTCTCCAGCGGACTCACCCACAGGCGCGTAGACACCCTTCCAGACCTGACCGGATGCTCCTCGCCCCGCCAGTTCCTGAAGCCGAAATGGTCCAAGCTGAATTCCCGAGCTCCCCATGGCCTCCGATCCTACTGGCACAGCAGCGAACATCGCCAACCCTGGGCCGCCGAACAGCCCCTTGGACGCAGCAGACATGCATAAAGAGGAGATCAAGCGGATTGATCGTGATGCTTTATTGACAATTAAAATAACCGAGATTAATGTTCAGCCCCTTCGAGACCCTTTTCAACGGTTTCCCGTCTGTAGGCCCCGAACCAACCTTCGAGCCGTGAGACCCACAAGGAACATCACCATGTTGTCCACCCGCGCTCTGCCTGGCCTTCTCCTCGCTACCTTCGCCCTAGCCGCTACGAGCGGTTGCCAGAACGCGCCCATCGAGGACAACTCCATTCGACCCAGTTGGTACGCCCAGCAGGAGTTCCACCTGGAGACTCGGTACAAGAAGGTGGCGGTGAAGACCGAACGCGGCGACGCCACCGTCCACACCGACGAAGACGACGCAGAGATCGACACCGGTGACCTCGCTGACCTGTGGTCCGAGGCCGTGTACTGGCGGTATCAAGTGATCCACCAGGGCTTCGTCCCCAGCGAGGATGAAGACTTCTACGAGTACGCCTTCAAGGGGGGGAAGGAGAGCCCCATCACGGTGCTCAAGGCTTCCCTAGATCCCGTCCTCAACATCGGTGGTGAGCTGGGCATGGCCAACCCGAAGATCTACATGGTCATTCGGGAGGACCGCCTTCGGCTCGCCGGGCTCGTCTACTTCTACACCGTCGAAGGAGAGCGACTGTCCCACGCCATCACCGTCGACGATGGCGACATGAATCGCGCGTACAACCTGCTCAGCCAGAGTAGCCTCGCGATTATTCCCCACTTCATCCCCCCGTTCCCCATCGCTCGAGACGCCAAGGACGTTGTCCTGGAGGATGGTCAGAGCGTCACGTTTACGAACGCCACAGAGACCGGAATTGACGTGGTCTACGAAAACACGCTGGATAGCACGCTGATCGCAGACTGCTGGGAAGACGGACGGCCATGGTCTGTGCTCTCCTCGACGCCCAACATGGAGTCTCGGCTCCTAGAGGTGGGAGAAGCCAACGAGCTGTCAGGCCCCATGGGTCGTAACTTCAGCGAAGAAGAAGACCTCGAAGACTTCGACTTCATTCAGCGCCTCAAGGAGGCTGTCAATCTGAACGACACGCTGTACCTGGATGGTCTGGTAGGGAATCACAGCTTCGAGGTCCACGCCGACTATCGCCCCTGGGCAGGGTCCTGGTGGCCACAGTCCAAGGGGGCGCTCGTGTTCGGCTACCACGAGGACGAGACCGACAGCCTCTCAGAGCAAAACAAGGCCGCGTTCGAAGAACCCGCCACGATCGTGCAGAACCTGGGAGACGAGCTCCGCACGATGCAAAAGAATGGTGACCGTGACTCCGACGAATGGGACACAAAGCTCGAGGAGTACCAAGACGCTCAGAAGCAACTCAAGGGCGAGCTCAGCGACTTCTTCTCGGGCATTCGGGCCGGGATCGATGGAGGCCAGATCACGCTAAGTGAGGGCCGACTGGTCGCCGACGACAACTGGAATGGCGCCGCCGAAGACGCCGACGAGACCGCCTACCCGGCATTCGATCTGGACATCAATACCCTGTCTCCCATGGAGAAGTTTGCCCTGCTGCAGCACTACAACGGCCAAGGGCAGGGCCAAAACCCATGGGACATCATGTCGTGGGAGATGCTCAACCACTGGAGCCCGGCTGGCTCGAGCTGGTGGGGCCACTGCAACGGGTGGTCGGCAGCCGCTATTCTCACCTCTGAGCCCCGTGAGTCCGTAGTCGTCGACTTTGGCAACAACGGCGAGCACAGTATCGAGCTCACCACCGCAGACCAAAAGGGTCTGCTGAGCGAGTCTTTCTACAGCCAACTCAGCAACTTCTACGGTGCCCGATTCAACGACGACGAAGGCGACGACATCGCTGACCTGAGTCCGCGAGCAGTACTGCAGTTGTTGGGCACCTACATTGGCCAACGGGGCGTGCCGTTGGTGTTCGACACGTCCGCAGATGCAGAGGTCTGGAACTTCCCAGCCTGGGCCTACGATATCGACCTCACCGAGACGACTGGCTCGGAGACGGACGCCGAGACCCCGGGAGACGACTCCGCGAGCGACGACACGACCGATCTGGTCAACATCAACACTGCAGGCCCGCAAGAGCTGACCATCCTCGACGGGATCGATCGGTCGAAGGCGGACAAGATTGTCAGCTATCGCGAAATGAACGGGCCGTTTCAGCTCATCGAAGACATCATGGACGTGCCCGACATTGACTGGGACGGCGGCTGGTTCCGTACCGCGCTGTTCGAGAAGATCCGTGACTTCATCACCGTGGAGATTGCAGACACCACCCGCACCTTCGAGGGTGAAGTGAAGGTGCGCTTCGCCACCGACAGCGTGGACTACGAGCACGTGGATGCGGACATCACCGCACCCGAAGGCTTCACCAAGACCTGGGCGTTCACACTGGAAGCCAGCCAGGACGGTCGCCTGCTCTCGGGCGTATGGCACGACGAAGAGGGGGGCCACCCCGACTTCGCATGGGTGCCCTATGCGAACACGGACTACTCAGGTCGCTCGGAGAACCCTCACCTGGGCTACGCCGACCTGAACAGCTACCTTCCCGGCCTCGCCCGAGAGTGATGGGAGAGAGAGGCCAGGACACTCACCCGTCAGCATCAGGGAGAGCCGCGAGCCGTCGAGCCAAGTCGGCGGCTTCGGCTTCCCGCCCCATGGTCTGCCACTGGCTGCTGGCCAGTTCATAGGCCGCGCGGGCCCGCTGTAGCTCGTTGACTTCAAGAGCCAACTCTCCACCTAAGGTCGCCATCTGGGCAATATCGGGTTCCACCATGCTGGCGTCTTGGAGGATCTGGATTGCGCGGCTCAGGTGCAGGTCCCAGCTGTCCCACGACCCAGCTGCAGCGAAGCACGGAAGCATGGCGACCAGCACCAGTCCGGCGTGCGCGCTGCGCTTCTTCGATTCGAAGGATCGCAACATAGACTCCAGGTGGGGAAGCGCCTCATCGTAGCGTCTCTGGTGCACGAGAATGAGCGCCAGGTTGCAGCCCGCAATATCGGCATCTGGGCTGCCCACCGCGCTATAGAGATCCAGAGCACGGCGATAGGCGCCCTCGGCCCCTTGAAAGTTGCCCAGGTTGCGCTGGACCTCTCCTGTCATGTTGTGCGCATGGGCCAGGCTGACCCGAAATCCGAAGTGCCGGCAGAGCTTCACCGCTTGAGCCGCTCGAGACTCCGCCTCCTTCAGCCGTCCGCTCAACAGCGCCGTCCGAATCAAGCCAATGAGTGCCGTCGTCCGACCGTAGGGGTTGTGTGCGCGCTCATACTCCGCCAAGACCTTCTTGTAGAGCATTTCCGATTCCTGCCCCTCACCCAGGAAGACGAGCACCATGGCCAGTGCGCGCTGACAACGGGTCTGGGACTCCAAGTCGCCATGCTCCTGGTAGAGCACCAGCGCATCCTGAAACAGTTCTCGCGACTTGATGAGTTCTCCACGAGTGGAGGCCAACGCACCCTGGTGCGCCATAGCATCCGCTACGAGCACGTGAAGACCGAGTTCTGTCGCGTGATCGCGGGCGCGGCTGGCGAGCTCGAGCGCCAGGTCGAACGCACCTTGCTCGCGAGCCAACTCGGTCCGAGCGAGATCCCCCTCAATCCGAGCACCATCCAAGCTCGGCAGCTCCAGCCGGTCCATGGCTTCACATCGCTGCTCCAGTGCGATCTGGGCCTGGCGGAGTTCTCCCTGATGGACAAGACCTAAGCCAGCTTCCAACAGCGGGCCAAGGGCAGCCCGGTCATCTCCGGCCGCGAGGAGATGGCGGGCCTGCCGTCTCACCACATCCGCACCCGGGCGCGATCTGAGCATTGCTGCACAGGTGCGATGGAAGCCAGCAGCCCGCCCCTGGTCCCATGCGCGTCGTTTGAGAGCCTCCCGAAACATCTCGTGGACAAAAGACCAACCGAACACCGCGCCCGCCTCCCAGCTGACCTCGGCCAGGCCCCGGGTGACCAGTGCGTCGACCAAGTCCGATGGGACCTCCAGCCCCTCCGCATCGCAGGCCTGAGCCCACTCGGAATACGCCACATCACGCCCCAACACAGCCGCCAACTCCAGCGAGGCTTCCACGGACGGGGAGCGACCCTCCAGGAGCCGCTCGATGGGTTCGTCCCACACCTGCTGGAGGTCGTCGGGGAGCTGCACTGCCGAACCAGGACGAAGACCAAAACCCTCCTCTTTCGGCAGGAGAATTCCACGCTGAACCCAGTCGGCTACGAGCTGCACAGCAAAGAGCGGATTCCCTGCCGTTCGCTCCTCGATCCTATTGGCCAGTTCCCCCTCCATCCCCAGCAGATGCTGAACAAGCTGGGGGCGATCTTCTGGACTCAGCGGCCCAACAACCACCTCGGTCACGGTGGGGAAGGCCAGCAACTCTCCGAGCAACTCCACCGCCGCGTGCTGGTCTGGGAGGACCTCATCCCGCACGGTCACAACAATCAGAACCTGACGTGGAGAGTCCCTCTCACGCCCCAACAGGTGCTTGCAGAGGAAGAGAGCATCCAGGCCCCACTGCACATCGTCGAGCCACAACACAACGGGACGCCGAGCAGCCAAGCGCCCAATGAACCGCTCGACGAGTAGGTTCCGGCCCATAGGACTGCCCACCAGCCCACTGGAGCCCCTACCAACCAACACGTTCCCGTGGGCCGAGCAGATCAACTCGGTCAAGGCTCCGGCCTCGCCCTCCGGGCTAACCCCGACCCATCCCTCGAGCCAAGACGCGACCCGACTCGCCACAGCGTCAGCCGACAGCCCCGTGCAGCGCAAGTGCCGATCCAACATCGGCCCGACACCATCTCGAGACCCTGGAAGTGGGCTGTGGTAGGCCCGCAGTACAGTGGCTCCGCCGAGCTCATGCGACCTCTCGCACAGCCACTCTGCGAGCCTGCTCTTGCCCACACCTGCCGGTCCGCGGAGAACCACCATCCGCGGTGTCGCAGTGTCGCGGACAACGTGCAGGTTCTCCCACAGCGCGTCACGCTCGTTCTCTCGGTCCACCATGGGAATGGTGCGCAAGCCGTAGACACCGAGCCCCACACCGCTCATGCGAGGCGATGGGTAGCTGGGCTCCGGCTGATGCCAATCCATGGGGAGGGGCGGAACGAGCACCGGAGACATGGACGAATCCGAGGTACTCGTACGACTGGCGTGCCGAAAAATCTGCATTAGCTCGGGGTCGAGCTCATGAGGAAGACTCAAGCTCATGGGGCCCTCCATGTGCAGCGTCGGCGCCTCGTCTTCTGTCAGCGGTGAGGCGGAACCGGAGACGGAGATAGAGAGGGAACCAGCACCTTCGAGAGCAGCCAGTGCGAGGGCAGCGTCGGCGGCCCACTGGAATCGATCCGATGGATGCTTGGCCATCAACCGCCGGAGCCAGGGCTCAAAGCCGCTGGGGACCTCCATCTGCGCTTCCAGAGGCGGGAGGTCCTGGTAGAGATGTCCGAACATGGAGCGCTCGAACTCCACACGCCGACCAAAGGGTGGAGAACCCGAGGCCAACGTGTAGGCCAGGCAACCGAGCGCATACAGGTCAGTCCAGGGTCCGTAGTCCCGCCAGCGACACTCAAACTGCTCCGGCGACATGTAAGCCGGCGTGCCCTCCAGGAGCCCCAACTCTGGCTCGTTCTCATCGGTGACCAGCGCCTGGCCGAGCCCAAAATCCGAGAGAATGACCCCGCGATCGCCAATGAGGACGTTGCCAGGCTTGATGTCGCGATGCAGAACGCCCCGAGCATGGGAGTGAGCGAGCGCGTCGAGCAAGCCCAACAGCGAGCTTCGCAGACTGGGCCATCGCAGCGCTCCCACGTAATGATGCAGGGTCCCGCCGCCCAGGAACTCCATGACCAGATAGGGGCTGTCCGCCACCAGCTCCCCCCCCGAAGCCTTCTCCGCCTCCCGAGGCACAGAGCCATAATCGAAGACCCGAACAATGCGTGGATGATCCAGCGCCGCGACGGCCTGCACCTCCCGACGAAAGACCGCCTTGAGAGCTTCGTCTCGCGCAGCCTCCACATCAACGATCTTCACGGCCACCGGCAGGGACAGGTCTGCGGTGGGTCGGTGAGCGCCTCGCCATACTTGGCCGGTCGAACCACTGCCCACCGGCTCCAACAGGTCGAAGACACCTAGCGCGATCGGTGAATTGGTCACGAGGCTCATCCTATCGTCAGATTCACTGCGAGCTAAAACCCACGAACCAAAGGGAGCAAGTTGGATCTGGCGAAACGACGCCGGAGCTTCCGGCCGCGATACACTCAAGCCATGCAGACAATCCGAATGCACCCGGTGGACCTAACGTCCACACCCACCACGAGCTCGACTTCCGAGGATGGCTCCGCACCCTTTGTGCTAGTCCTCGGCACCACTCAAGATGGCGGGCATCCTCAGATCGGCTGCAAGCTGGAGTGCTGCCACGGGCATGGCCAGCAGGATCGCCAGCTCATCGCATCCCTGGCAATCGTAGATCCCCGCTCGGGCGAGCGATGGTTGGTGGACGCCAGCCCCGACCTGCCCGAGCAACTACGAGACTTAGAGGACTGCTGCCCAAGGTCCCAAGAGCAGGCAACGCTCGATGGGATCTTCCTGACCCACGCTCACATCGGCCACTACACCGGGCTCATGTACCTAGGTCGCGAAGCCCTCGGCAGCCGTGGCACCCCAGTGTGGGCCATGCCGGACATGCGTCGTTTTCTGCGAGAGAACGGTCCCTGGTCGCAGCTCGTGGACCTCCAGAACATCCACCTGATGGCGCTCGACGACGGAGAGGTCGTCCAGCTGAACGACCGACTGAGCCTGCAGCCGTTCCTTGTGCCGCACAGGGCTGAGTTCTCCGAGACGGTGGGCTTCTTAATCCGGGGCCCGGCGCGCGCTGTCGCCTGGCTCCCGGACATCGACCAGTGGGGGCGGTGGAGTCGTCCAGTGGAAGAGTTGGTCCAGGAGGTCGACCTCGCTCTGCTCGACGGCACCTTCTACCGTAGAGACGAGCTCGAGCGGGACATGAACGAGGTCCCCCATCCGCTGATCGTGGAGTCGATGGATCGACTCGCTGCCCTACCCGATCAGGTGAGGGCCGGGGTTCGCTTCATCCACTTCAACCACACCAACCCTGCCCTGCGGGAAGACAGCGAAGCGACGCAAGCCATCCGAGCTCGTGGATTCGGCCTGGCTCGACGAGGAGATCGATTCAGCCTGTGCTGAACCCAGACCCAAGCATAGGAACGGCTGCGGGGCCTTTCATGCCGAGCACCCCATGTCCTGAAGGAGCACGGCTCAGTCCGCCGTCAGTTCCTCTTTGAACATCGCCGAGGAGCCGGCCAAGAAGTCGGCCAGGGCCACCTCTCCCTCGTCCACCTTCTTGAGGAGGCTCTTCTGGGCGAGGTAGTCCTTATTGACCAGACCGGCGCGGCTCTGCAGCAGACGCCAGCTCTTGCGACGCTCGACACAGTAGAGCACCAGCTGCCGACTCAGGGTCCGGTACTGGATGGTGCCGTCGTCCTGGGGCAGCTCGATGTACACACCGAAATTGGGAACGTAGGCCCGGTGATCCTCAGCGAGGTGCCGGCGGTGCACGATGTCGTTCATCGTGAGGCGAGCGAGCATGTCGTCGATGTGAGTCAGGCCATCGAGCTTGTCGGCTCGAGCCTTCTTGAAGTGCTTGCGGAAGCGAGCCTCCGTCGCCGCCCAGTGAGCGATAGTGTAGTGGTATCGCAGGTTGGCCGCCTTGTGCCTTGCCTCCCACCAGTCCTGGTTCGTTGCCGGGTTGCCCTTGAGGTCGAAGCACTCACCGTAGGTCTCGCCAGCCTTCGGGTTGAACACGAACTCAGGCAGACCACGGGAATCCCGGGCCGCCCGAGCCTGGAAGTTGGACTGGTCATCCCCCACACCGTGCTCCGGCTGGCAGGTGGTGAAGCACTGGTAGAAGGCGGTGCCCCGATAGGCCAGCCCATCGAGGATGGCTTTGTAGAGCTTCGGCGGATTGGCCATGGACACCTGGCCCACGAGGGGCGAACCGTGCCCCGACGTGAAGATCTCGGCGAGGCCCTTCTTCTCGACCAGCTTGCCCTGGCTGGCACGACCGAACTGATTCATGTCGAAGCCGCCTGCCATGGGGGAACTGTCCGAATTCTGGCCGCCGGTGTTCGAGTAGACCTGCGTGTCGAGCATCAGCAACTTCACGTTGGGGCGGTTCTGCAGCACCACCTTGCTGACGTTCTGAAAGCCAATGTCTCCCATACCGCCGTCGCCGCCAATGGCCCAGGCCTTGGGCAACTCGACCACTTCCTGGTCGGTCATCGCATCATCGGTCATGTGGCTGAGGTCGAAGAACTCGTCGGCATCCAGGAGCGTGCCTTCCCGGTCCAACAGGGCGTCAGCCAACCGCTCCGGCACAACAGAGCGCCGGGCGTGGTCCATGATGAAGCTCTCACCGAACATCCAGGTGATGGTGGAGCCATCCTGAAACAGGGAGTTCATCCACGGATAGGGATGGGGATTGTTCGGGGGAGTCGAGCCATACACCGTGTTGCAACCGGTGTGGGCTCCCATGGCCATCACGCTCATGCCGTTGGCGAGGCGTCCGTCCAGACTCTGCCAACCCTTGTGGTTGAAGGCGTCTTGGCGCATCACAGCGGCAATGGCACCGACAATCTCGGCGTCGCTGATCTCAGGGTGTGCATCAATCCGCGCCTGGGTGTCGGCATCGTCCTCACCGCCAAGCGCCATCAACACGTGAGCCACCGCGGTACGGAACAGGGCGTAGCCCTCGGCATCGCTCGCCTTGAACGCCTCGAGCCGCGCCAGGCCATCGGCCTCCAACCTCTCGGCCTTCTCGACCAGCCGCTCGGCCTTTGCGTGGTAGAGCGGACGCATGAAGGCTTCCGTCAGCGTCGCCAAAGCACGCAGAATGCTCTTCTCACCACATCCCGCGCAGGCGCCATCGCCGGAGACCAGCGCATCGTAATTGCGGCGCACCATCAGGTGGTTCCGCAGGGCAGCAGCACGACTGTCTCCCGGGTTGGCTCCGTCGTACATTCCGAGGAACTTCTGCGGCGTATCCGGCAAGAGGTCCAGGAACGCAATCCCGGTCTCGTGCTCTGCGTTGAGGTGCTCGGTTTCCTGCGCCATGACCAGCGCCTCGTGGTCACCACAGACCGCCACACACTCTGCGCAGCCCTTGCACAGATCGGACACGAAGATCGAGAAGACGCCCCCGCTGCCCGGGTTCTTCTTCTCGGGCGATCGGAAGATGGCGTTGACCTTCCCATAGGCCACCGGCACCTGCTCCATGATCGCGAGGAACTGCAGCCGGCCCTCTTCGCTGAGGCCCTCGATCCCGTCGAGCTCAGCCCTCACCACCTCGTGGAACGGCATCTTCTCCTTGGCCTTCACCACGGCATTCATCGTCGTGCGAAGCCGTTCTTCCAGAGCCGGTATGGCGTCCACAAGGACCCGGCGCTGGTCCGCATCACCCACGTAGTGCCTCGCGGCCGTTCCCAGGATCGTCGTGAGGTCCTGTGCCGTGTTGGGAAGCGCTGTGTCCGGGCAGGCCGAGATGCACTCCATGCACTGAGTACAGTTCTCGGGAATAAACACCGGCGTCTCTCGCCTCGCCACATACTTGCTGGCTGTTGCGCCCGACGCAGCCGCCATGATGCCGACCGCCGCGAGCGGCGAGGCCGGCTGGTTGTAGCCATGACCTGAGCGATACTCACCGTCAAACACATCCAGCTTGAACAAGGGCGACCGCTCCGGCTGTTCCTCGGGTCGGGGCACATTGCTGCGTGACCCAATCTGCACCAGAGGCAGGTGAGCATCGCCGCGCATGCTGGAACGATCCGGCTCATCGATCTCGCCGTAGCGGATCTCTTTGACCAGCTCGAAGCCCTGGGTCATGACCGTCATGTTGGAGTCGACGACGGCCTCACCCAGGTGCCCGAACTTCTTGTTGTACTGCTGCCGTACCACCTGGCGGAAGTGATCGCTCCCAATGCCATTGTCTTCCAGGAAGGTCGACACCTGGAAGAAGGCCCCGAGGAACGAGTTGCCCTGCATCCGAAGCTGGAGATCAGCCCGGTCGGTCGCTTCTCGAGCGACCTTGAAGCCAGGAAGGATGAATACGCGGATCCGATCCTCGAGGATCTGCTTGCGAGCCGCCCTCGGGATGCGGGACCACGCGGTCTCGGGGTCCTCGTCAGACTCCCAGACGAAGGCTCCACCGGGAGCGATGCCGTGCAGGGGATTCATGTGTGTGAACGCCTTGGGGTCACAACAAAGCACCACGTCCACATGGGCCAGGTCACAGTTCACCCGCACACGCTCAGGTGCAACGACCAGGAAATAGGCCGTCGGTGCGCCCTTCTTCTCAGAGCCATACTTCGGGTTGGCGCTGATGTGCACCAACTCTTCCAGGCGGCCGAACTCGTCGCGGTCACCCTTCTCCTGGGCAAGATAGTCCCCGAATTCACCGAGAATGGCCGCAAGGTTTTTTCCGGTAGTGACCATGCCCCAACCACCGATGGAGTGCAGCCGAACAGCAATCGCCTTCTCGGGAAGCAGCGAAGGTCTGTCCTCTGAGACGACGGCATAGGGGTGGTCGATGCCGACAACCACGTGCCGGTGCCCGCCAGCGGCGGTCATTCCGTCCTGTCGGGCGCCCTTGCCCATGACGTACTCGTACACACCCAAGACACCCTCAGGGCGGAAGTCTCGAGAACCGATGCCGTACTCACCGGTGAAGATCTCGGGCAACTGGTCCGGAGAGACCGCTGGGATCCCATCGGCGCTCGTCTGGTGGAGGTGGTTGTTGAGGGCCTTGTTCAACGCCGTACGGATGTCTCGACCCAGCGGATTGTCCCCCGCCATCGCCTCGCTCGTTCGCTCGAGAATGATGACCCGTCGTTTGCCAGCCAGCGCCTCGACTACAGCCGCCTCTGGGAACGGTCGAATGACGTTGATGTGGATGGAGCCGACGTTCTCGTTCCTGTGCTCACGCAGGTAGTCGCAAGCTGCTTCGATGTTCTCGGCGGCCGACCCGAGCGAGACGAACAGCGTGTCAGCATCGTCACACTTGTAGGACGTCACGAACGAGTAGGTCCGGCCAGTCAGCTCGGCGAAGTCTGCATAGGCAGCCTGCAGGAACTCGAGAATGGGCTCGGTGAAGTTGTTTCGGCGCGCGATGACGCCGTTCATGTAGTGCTCTTGGTTCTGAACCGGCCCGAGCAGAGTCGGGTTGCGGAGGTCGACACCCGCTGGGACACGGCGGCGTGTGGGACCGAACAGCTTCTTTTGCGCATCCGTGGGACATTCGATGATGTCGTCATGGGCGCCCAGATACTCTCGAAGTAGCTCGGCCTCCGGCGCCAGGAATGTGCGCTCCAAGTGAGTCGTAAGAAAGCCGTCCTGAATGTTCATTCCTGGGGTCAAGCTCAGCTCGGTGACCCGCCGCAAGATAATGGCCTGATCTGCTGCTTGCTGGGCATCCTTGGCCATGAGCATGATCCAGCCCACATCCAGCGCCGCATAGAAGTCATCATGACCGCAGTGCACGTTGAGCGCGTGCTTGGTGAGCGCCCGAGCGCCGATCTGAACCACCAGCGTCGAGAGCTTGCCGGGGGCGTGGTAGTACTGCTCCACTCCGTAGACGAGCCCCTGGCCCGAGGTGAAGTTGACAGCCCGGCGACCCGTCACCGAATAGGCGATGGCGCCACCCTGGGCAGCATGTTCACCTTCAGCCTCGATGGCGATCTTCGGGTTGCCAAAGACATCCAACTTGCCTGCCGCTCGCGAGGCCTCGTAGATCTCACCCATTTGAGTCGACGACGTAATTGGATAGAACACCCCACCCTGGGTGATGCGCGTCTCGACGTATTCAGAAACAAGTGTGTTCCCGTTCGAAGTGATCCGAATGCCCGGATACCGCGGCAGTGTAGCCATAGCCCCTAGACCTCCCTGTCTATTTGCGGCCCCTATTCTCCTTTATAGGAACTTGCGCGCAAGAGGGACTCGCTCCAGGAGCCCCAAAACCACCTCCTCAAGTCATGGCCTCGACCAGCCCGGACTCCAGGCCTAGGCGTGGTAGCTTTGCTCGCTGGCAGAGGGCAAACCTAGGAGTTCCCGTGCGACGCAATCCTCACCCAAACCGAACCCTAGTCTCCATTTTACTCTGCGCCCTCGTCGTGCCTCTGGGCCTAGGCTGCCACCGCCCCTGCAACGAAGACTCCATCGAAATTGGGGACCCATACCGGAACTGGCAGGACATTGAAGTCACGCCACCTACTGTGGAGATAGAGCCTCTGGCTGCCGGCACGGAACAGCGCATCGAGGTCACGGTGTCCAACGAAGGCGAGAATGACCTCGAGTTCGACTCGGTCTCGCTGGCCAGTTGGTCCGACTCTAGCTTTCAGTTGGACGAAGCGACGATCCCCGAGCTGCTGGAGCCCGACGAAGAGACTGTTGTCGCAGTGGACTACACGGCTGGCGCGCTCATTGACCGACTGGCCGCGCTGGACTTCCGCACAAACGACCCCGACGAAGGACGAGCGACAGTCGTCTTGCAGGGGCGCTCCGTCCAGGATAGCCCCCACGCGAGCCTGGCCTCTCCCATCATCGACTTTGGCTTCCAGTACATCGATCAGGAGGACCGACTTCAAGTACAGATCTCCAACGAGAGCGCCGACCCCTTTCGCATCACGTCCATCGAACTCGTGCAGTCGGAAGCCGCCCCCGCGTTTCACCTGGGCTGCCCTGGGGTCCCGGTGGCCAACTGCACGCTCGAGACCTGGAACAACCTGGTGGCACCCGACCTCCTGGCGGACGAAGTCACCAGCGAGGCGCCGGCGGTCATCGAGGTCGTCTTCCTTCCCACCAACCTGCAAGAGGCCGGCGGACTCCTTCAGATCGCGACAACCGACCCTCAGCGACCCGTCTTGACCGGGCTCCTGCGCGGCAACGCGGACAATGGAGCGGGTTGCACGGCCCCGACCATCGCGATCATCGGAGACCCTGGGCCCTTTGGCGAGCTGACAGAGCCCACAGATCACCTCCAGGTCTCGGTCCACGTGTCCGACTCGGAGCAGCCTGCCCACACGCTTCTTGTAGAGCTGTTCCTGGCGGACCAACTCTATGCAGACGAGTTTGCTGGCACCGATGGCAACGTAGCCTTCGACCTAATCGTGGACTACCACGAGCTTCCGGCCGGGCTGCACACCTTCACTCTGCGAGTCACTGACGGCTGTCCGAAGTCCAACGAGGCGACCTTTGTCGCTTCGGTCCTCCAGGCTCCAGCCCCGCCCACTCTAGACACCGACGGCGATGGCTGGCCAGCAGGAGATGAACAGGACTGCGACGACACCAACCCTGACATCTACCCCCACCGAGTCGAACTCTTTGACGACCTGGATAACGACTGCGATGGAGCCATCGACGAGGGCACCGAGGGGTGGGACAACGACTGCGATGGCTACTGTGCCCACAGCAGTTCCTGTCACGGTCAGGGACCGGCGCCGGGGACAGGCGATGACTGTACAGGGCTAGCATCAGAGCCCTTTGGAGACTGTGACGATTCGGCTGCCGATGTCGATGGTGATGGGATAGCCGATGGCTCAGAGGTATTCCCCGGTGCTACAGAGTCCCCCGACTACCGCGATCAAGACTGCAACGGAACCGTAGACGAGGGGACCTCTCTGGCCGACGACGACGGCGACGGCTTCAACGAGAATGGATTCTCAGGTGGAGACAGGGACTGCGACGACACCAATCCTCAGGTGTTCCCGGGAGCCATCGAGTGGTGCAACGAGTTGGACGCCGACTGTGACGGAGAGGTCGACAACGACTGTATCGACGCATCGCCGAGCCCACGCATTGCCGGAGACCTGCGAGGCGAAGACTACTTGGTTCCCCTGGGTGGCGAGACTCAGGTCCAAGTGACGGCGTTCTCAAGCGACGAAGCGCTGACCTATCAATGGACGGCAGACACCGGTACCTTCGATAGCGACGTGACCGATGAGCCCTTCGCAACGTGGATTGCACCGGAAGCGGGAGCCGAGACAGCCGACCTGATCGGCGGCCTCGCGAGCCTCGCTGTGGACGTGACCGACAGTGGCGGGCAGCGCTCCAC
>PBPL01000228.1 GCA_002724675.1 Deltaproteobacteria bacterium
CGTCATCGTCATCGGTGCTGTCGTCGTCGCCCGAGTCGTCGTCATCGTCATCGGCGCTGTCATCATCGCCGGTGTCGTCATCGCCCAAGTCATCGTCATCGCCGGTGTCGTCATCGCCCAAGTCATCGTCATCACCAGCATCGTCATCACCGGTGTCGTCATCGCCGGTGTCGTCATCGCCGGTGTCGTCATCGCCCGCGCAGGCCTGCGCGCCCGCACAGTCGGGGTCGTCGCAGTCGAACAGCCCGTCGCCGTCGTTGTCGGCGTCGTCCGAGCACTCGCCCGCAACCATCCCCTCCCGCGGCACCTCCTCCACCGGCACGCAGAGCCCCTCATCCGTACAGGCACTCCCGCTGGGGCAGTCGCTGTCCTCGTCACACTGGATCAGATCCCCGCAGCCCGAGGCCGCAAGGGCCAAGGCAACCAAGAACAGCAGAGAGAAACATCGGCGATGCAAGGGCGGGCGGCCTCCTGCGAGCAATCCTAGCGTGTCCCGTCCCGCCCGTGGCGGGTTCCATCGAGTCCCCAACACCCCCACACTCCAGGCTAGGGCGTGTCCGGCACGGGCTCGTCGTCCCGGATGTATTGGGTGCGGTAGACCAGCGGCTTGGGCAACAAGCGATTCTCGAGAGTCGTGGTCACCGTCAACCGTCGACCATCCGACTGCAGAGTAAACAAGCTGAGCCGTGCACCCTTGCGCGTGCGAGCGCGGCTGTTCATTTTCCCATCCTCCATCCAACGACTGAACTGAAACTTCTGGCCATTGTGGGTCTCGGCCTCGATCTCCGTACCCACCAGATCCGTGGACCAACCGCTGCTCTGATCCGAAGCGATGGTGATGCGCTGCCCCTCGGGCTGGAAGTGAAAGAACTCAGTGACCGTGGCCGCCCGGGTCAAGCGACCGCGAGCGAGGCCCCGGAACAGACCCGGCACCAGCGCGACCACACCCTCCACCGCCGCGTCCCGCGCAGCCTCCGCAGCGGCAGCGTCCTCCAGCCGATAGCTGCCCGCATAGTCCGCGGGCTCCGCGCCCTGCACCACAGTAGGCGACAGAGCGATCACGAGCATCAAGGCCAGTCGAACCAGGGGCATGCGGTCGATCCAAGAGTCCCGCGGCGCTGCGAGGTGAGCGGTCACGACAAAAAGACCAGGGGAGGAAGCGATGACCCGCAGCCTACCCCAGCACCGATACAGCCAGCCAGGTAGCCACGGCAGGGCAGACAAGACGCGAGACTGTGCGACAATTCGCTCCACGTTGCAGCGAGCCAGCCAGCGACACCCGCAGGCCTGGGCCCGGAGCAACGAACAGCGACCACGACGGGGGCAGCGAGAACCCATGGCCAATCACCCGACCGACTCCATCCAGCAGCAAGAAGCCGGGAGATTCCAGAAGCTGATCGAGATTGGCATCGCCTTGTCGGCCGAGCCCGACAAGAGCCGACTCATGGAGACAATTCTCCTGCAAGCCAAAGAGCTGACCAACGCAGACGGCGGCACCTTGTACCTGCACACCGACGACGAGTTGAGGTTCGAGATCATGCGGTCCGACACCCTGGGCATCGCCCTCGGCGGCACCACGGGTCAGCCCATCACCTTCCCGCCCTTGCGCATGTACGACGCGGCCACGGGCGAGCCCAACCACCAGAACGTCGCCACCCACGCTGCTCTGACAAACCGCTCCGTGAACATCCCCGATGCCTATGCGTCCGACGAGTTCGACTTCTCGGGAACCCGAAAGTTCGACGCCGAGACCGGCTACCGGGCCCAGTCGTTCCTGACCGTCCCCCTGACCAACCACGAAGGGCGCGTCACCGGCGTGCTCCAGCTGCTCAATGCCCGAGACTCCAGCGACCAGGTCATCGCGTTCAGCGAGTCTGTCCAGCCCCTGGTCGAGGCCCTGGCCTCCCAGGCTGCGGTCGCCCTGGACAATCGGCTGCTGTTGGAAGCCCAGAGGGCGCTTCTCGACTCGTTCATCGAGCTCATCGCCTCGGCAATCGACGCGAAGTCTCCCTACACCGGCGGGCACTGTCAGCGAGTCCCCGAGCTGTGCCAGATGTTGGTCCGTGCCGCATGCCAGGCAACCGACGAGCCCTTTGCCGACTTCGACCTCAGCGAAGAAGATCTCTATGAGCTGCACATCGCCTCGTGGCTGCACGACTGCGGCAAGGTGACCACACCGGAATACATCGTGGACAAGGCGACCAAGCTCGAGACCATCCACGACCGCATCCACGAGATCCGGACCCGCTTCGAGGTGGTCAAGCGCGACGTGGAGATCGCCTACCTGAGGGGGCGCCTCGAGGGCACAGACGACGAGCCGACGCTGCGCGAGCGGCGCGACGAGCGCCTGGCCGAGCTGGACGAGCAGTTCGCCTTCGTGGCCGAGTGCAACATCGGCGGCGAGTTCATGAGCGAAGACCGCATCGCTCGCCTGAGAGAGATTGCTACCACGACCTGGATGCGCACCCTGAGCGATCGCATCGGGCTCGCCCACGGGGCGGCCAAGCGCATGGCGGGCACGCCGGCCCCGGAGCTGCCCGTCGAAGAGCACCTCTTGGCCGACAAGCCCGAGCACATCATCCCCCGAGGGCCCGAAGACCAGCTGCCCGAGGACGACTCTCACGGCTTCAAGCTCGACGTACCCGAGCACAAGTACAACCTGGGCGAGGTCTACAACCTCTCCATCACGCGCGGCACGCTGACCGCCGAAGAGCGCTTCAAGATCAACGACCACATCGTCCAGACCATCACCATGCTGGAAGCACTGCCCTTTCCCAGGCACCTCGCGCGGGTGCCCGAGTACGCCGGAGGGCATCACGAGACCCTAGTGGGCACCGGGTATCCCAGGGGGCTGCGCAAGGAAGACATGTCGATCCCCGCTCGCAGCATGGCCATCGCAGACATCTTCGAGGCTCTGACTGCCTCGGATCGCCCCTACAAGAAGGCCAAGACCCTCAGCCAGAGCGTGCGCATCATGTCGTTCATGAGAAACGACCAGCACATTGACCCGGACCTGTTCGAGCTCTTCCTGCGGTCGGGCATCTACAAGACCTACGCCGAGCGCTTCTTGGAGCCCAGCCAGATCGACGAGGTGGACATCGAGCAGTACCTCAGCGGCGACGGCTGAGACCGCGAAACGAGCCCAGGCGAGCCCTCAGATAGTGCCCGAGGCGTCCAGTGTGGCGAGGATCCCGTCCATGGTCCAAAAGGCGCTGTAGATCTCGCCGGCGGCGATCCAGCCTCCCCACCACTGCTTGAGCAGGCGGTGGTTGTTCCAGGACTTGGTCCGGATGGTCTGGTAGTTGAGCGTGATCGTGGTGTCCTCACCAAAGGCGCCGTCCACCCAGTTGCCGAAGAAGAAGCCGTTGAGGAGGTCCTCGGGGTCGGTGTCGTAGTAGTAGCGGAGATCTTCGATGAAGACGTCGGCGATCTCGATCATCAGCTCACCGAGGACAAAGTAGTCATCCTCATGGTCGTCCGTGCTCTGTACTGCCACGAGGGCGTAGGGCAGATCGAGGGTGAGGTGGGCCACCATGGCCACGACCACCGCCCGGGTGCGGGACACGTCGCTTCGGTCCGCCAGGTAGTAGTACTGATCCCAGGCGTAGGATGGGCGGCCGTTGGACAGGGCCTCCCGCAAGTTGTCGAAGTAGCGGCCCGCAAAGTCCAGGACGATCGCCCGTCCCCAGTTCTCGTCTTCAATCTCTCGAGTCTCGATGGCCTGAATGATTCGGCGGGTGATCTGGCGGTAGGTCGTGGGGAAGAGTCCCCAAGGATCCCCGCAGGTCTCGAAGATCGTAGCGATGGCGTCAATGCGAGCGGAGACGTCGTAGATGTCCGTAACGGTGGAGGAGTCGGACAGCAGGAGCAGCACGTCCACCGACGCGCTGGACACCCTGTCGCCTCTGCAGGGAGTCTCCAGACCCATGGGGTCGGACAGGTACTCGTTGACCCCATCGTCCACGTCGTCTGCGGGTTCCTCCTCGCCCTCGAGCGTGTCGTCCAAAGAGTCCTCGGTCCCGTCAGCGACCCAGTCGTCGCCGTCGACAGCCGGCGTGGACTGATCGTCGCCTACATCGCTGGCGAGCGGCGGAGCGGAGAGCGTCTGAGTGCAGGCGGTGAGGGCCAGAATGAGCAGGGTGCTGAGTACTCGCATTGTGATTTCCTCCCACAGGTTGAGTCGGTCCTTTGTTGGTAGATATCTACCAACTGGAAGATAAATATCCCGAGTCGACCAAAGAATCAAGAGGAACTTGTGTGGATCCGCATGCGACGGACGTTCGAAGAGGGTGGGAAAAGCGGGCCACCGGGATAGGTACGGCGGACAAAGCGAACCTAGAGACTGGCAGATGCAGCCAACGCTCCCTGCCCCGAGGCCGAGCCCCTAGGAGACGACCGGCCTCCTACTCGCTGGTAGAATGACCGCCTGTTTCAGGAAAGGTCGCCCCATGCTTCATCCCCTCTATCGTCTCTTGCTGCTCGTCCTCAGCTGCTCCGTCGTTCTGGCTGTTCCCATGGGCTGCCCACCCCCGAACTCCAACTCCAACGACCTGCCGCCAAGTGACGATGACGACGATGACGACGACGACGATGACGACGACGACGACGATGACGATGACGATGGGCCTGTTCCCACGCTGGTCATCAACACCCCCGAAGCGGGCGCATCCTTTGCGGGCAACGACGTCGGCGATCCGACTCTGGTCAATGTGACCTTCACCGTGACCGGGTGTGCTGTGTCCAGCCCCAGCCAGAATGACGAGGGCTGCCATCTGCACCGCTACATGGACGGCGAGGGCTACAGGGAAGGCGACGAAGACAACGACGGCGAGCTGGACTCCGCTGTGGGCTGGTACGCCAGCACACCCTTCGACCTGCAGGTTCTAGAGGACGGCGAGCACACGCTGATCGTCCGGCTGCATAAGAATGACGGGTCCGACGGACCTTGGGAGCCCGAGGTCACGGACGAGGTGACGTTCACGATCACCCCCAACCCAGGCGACGATGACGACTCCACCGGCGACGACGACG
>PBPL01000229.1 GCA_002724675.1 Deltaproteobacteria bacterium
GAGGACACCGAGCTAGTGGCTGAGCCTAACTATGACGCGATGGGTTGCGGTCGGTGTTCGTCAGTGGCTGGTGGGAATACCAACTGGGCCTCCTTGCTGTTCAGTTTGGGCTGCCTGACAATGCTGTCCAGTCGGCGGCGTGGCCGGTCGACTGGAGAGGGCCCTCTGCCACAATGAGTCAGGAAGAGAATCTCGATCCCGACTACCAGGGGCCGGATGAGTTCGTAGTGCGAGAACGGTACTTCACACCGGTGGAGGCTGCGGCCCTTCTCCCTGAGGTGGTGGAGTTGGTCAAGGAGGTGCGCCTGTCGGTACGCGCTGGTCGCGAGCTCCTCGCCAGGGAGCAGGACCAAGGCGGCGCGATCTCGGAGGAAGCCGCAGAGCGACTGATCGCCTTCCAGGATCAAATCAACGCACAGTTAGCTCAGATCCGAGCCCAGGGTGTAGACCTGAAGGGCATTGAGCCCGCGTTGCTTGATTTTCCGGCGCTCCGCTATGGCCAAGAGGTCTACCTGTGTTGGCGGGAGGGTGACGAGGTCATCGAGTTTTGGCATCCCCGCCACACGGGGATCGCAGGGCGGCAGCCGCTGGCCGAGACGCAAGAGGGGGCCTGGGAGTGGTGCAACTAGCCTAAGAGTTCAGCGGAGGCCCCCTAGAATCCTTCGGCTCGGGGGCTGCTGGAACTGACTGTGCCCCTGGGATTCCGGGGTCCCTAGTGCTTCGTTGGTTAGTCGTCGTCGGCCTTCTTGTATGCCGCGACTAGCTTCTCCTGCGAGTCGCGCGGCATAGGCTCGTAGTGGCTGAAGTCCATGATGTAGGATCCTTGTCCCGACGTCATCGACTTCAACTCGGCCGTGTAGTTGGTCAGCTCTGAGAGCGGGAGGTTGCTCTCTACAGTCATGCAGTTGTTGGGAGCGATCGATGTTCCCTTGATCTGCCCCCTCTTGGATGCAAGACCCCCTGTGATGTCGCCGATGTGCTCATCTGGCGCTGTCACCGCCACGGAGACAATGGGCTCGAGGACAACGGGTCCGGCAGCCATGATTGCCTCCTGGAACGCTCTGCGTGCGGCGCTGACGAAGGCGACCTCCTTGGAATCGACGGGATGGTGCTTGCCGTCATAGACGGTGACCTTGATGTCCTGGAGTGGGTAACCAGCGACTGTTCCCTCAGCGAGAACCTGGCGAACCCCTTTCTCCACAGCTGGAATGAACTGGGACGGAATGACGCCGCCGACGACCTTGCTCTCGAACTGGAATCCTGTGCCGCGCTCGAGGGGCTCGATCTTGAGATACACCTCGCCGAACTGCCCGGCACCACCAGTCTGCTTCTTGTGGCGGTGGTGTCCGTTTGAAGGCTTTGTGATGGTCTCTCGGTACTGAATCCGCGGCGGCTTTGTGTCCACCTCCACGTGAAACTGATCTTTCATCTTTTCCAGAGCGATGCGGAGATGGTGCTCGGTGAGTCCCTGAAGCACAGTCTCTTTTGTCTCACTGTTGATGACGATCTCCAGACAGGGATCCTCCAGTTCCAGTTTTCGCAACGAGGGGCCTAGCTTCTGTTCGTGGGCTCGAGTCTTGGCGGTGACAGCCAGGCCATACATGGGCTTTGGAAGAGACGTGCCGTCTACACGAAGCGGCCCGTCTTCCGGCGCTTCGTGAAGCAGAGTGTCGAACTTCAACTGGTCTAGCTTTGCTGTGGCGCAGATGTCGCCTGCCACGCAGGCCGGCAGGTCCGTGTGCTTCTTGCCCTGCATGCTGAACAAGTGACCGATCTTGATGGGCTTGCTGGATCCGGACAGCAGCAAACGGCTGTCTTTCTTAATGCTTCCGCGGTGTACTCGAAAGACCGAGAGGGTGCCGAGGAAGGGGTCGACACTTACCTTGAACACGTGCGCCAGCGTGGAGCCTCCACTGCCAGTCAGCACATCGCACTTCTCGTCTGTTTCTGCATTGCTGAACTCGTGGGGCGTGGCCTGCGTGGGGTCAGGCGCCAGGTTGGTGAGGCTGTCGAGCAGCTCCGGAACGCCGGCGCCGGTGCGGGCGGAGACGAAGCAGATGGGAACGATGTGGCCCGTGCACAGTGCCTTGCTGAAGGCGGTCTTCATGTCGTCTGCGGAGAGTTCCTCACCCTCGAGGTAGCGCTCCATCAGTTCATCGTCGACCTCTACGATTTGGTCGATGAGGAGCGAGTGGGCGTCGGACACGCTCGAGAAGTCGGTCTCTCCAGTGTCATTGGCGAAGCAGTCAATGACCTTGGTGCCGCCATCTGCTGGCAGGTTGATCGGTAGACAGATCGATCCGAAGCTCTCCTGGATTTGGCTCACGAGCTTCTCAAGGTCGAGGTTGGGGCCGTCAATCTTATTGACAATGATCATCCGACAGAGGTTGCTGTCGTCTGCTCGGTGCATCATTCGTTGGCTGACAGTCTGGACGCCAGAAGGCGCGTCTATGACGATTGCGGCAGTCTCCACGGCGGGAAACACACTGATGGCACGCCCCACGAAGCTGGAGAGACCGGGGGTGTCCAGCAGGTTCAGGTGCCGACCCGCGTGATCGAAGCTCGCTAGGGACGCGTAGAGGGAGTGTTGGTACTCCTTCTCTTGCGGATCGAAGTCACACACTGTGTCGCCGCGCTCGACGGTCCCTGCGGTCGGGATTTGGCCAGCCGAGTGGAGTAGGGCCTCTGTAAGCGTGGTCTTGCCCGCGGCCCCCTGACCAACGAGTGCGATGTTCCGGATGTCTTGTGTCGTGTAATTGGGCATGAATCGGCGTCCTCCTGGGTCATGCGGCGACCGAGTCTACATCACTCAAATGTAGAGATCCTGCGGATCCTACGATGTTGCCGATGGACTTTTCCTAGTCCCGTCGAAGCTTGCAGGTCATGGTCGTTTGGTTCCCGTATTCTGTGCGGCGTGCAACCACGTTGGATACGAGCGGAAGAGCTGAGGAGTTCAGCTCGGGAGCAGACCTTTCGGGCGTTCGAGGCTCAGTGGGGTTCGGGCGGGTTGTTGAGTCATCGGACTCGGTCTGGGTTGCTGCAGACGGCGTGGTCCAAGGTGGGCCGAGTCATGATTCGTCGGACCCATGACCTCTTGGGCAAAGTGTCGGTCTCTAGCAAGCCTTCGATGCCGGCGCTCTCTGATCGGACGCTCTCTGAGGACGACTGGGCCAACCTAGATGTGGAGGGGCAACTCTGGCGCCCACTGGCATTGGGGCCCGGGGCACAAGATGGCGAGTGGGCCACAGTGGGTCGGCGCGCCTCAGCGGACATTGTCATCAACGACTACACGGTGTCGACCCAGCATGCTCGGGTTCGGTTGCTCGATCGGGGGGAGCGCCTGGCGGTGACAGATCTGGACTCGACCAACGGCACCGAAGTGGACGGACTCATCCTCTCGCACGACGAGACCGCCGAGACGGCAAGCAAGGGGGTGGTGGTCTTTGGTCGGCAGGAGTTCTTGTTTGTTCCGGCCCGGGATCTCTACTCCCTACTCCTGGAAGGTCACGCCATCACAGCTGCGAGCGAATCACCTGTCTGAGCTCTAGACCACAGGGCTAGTTGGCCGGGCCCAGGCGCTCTGGGCGGAAGAGCAACATCTCTTCGCACGTGTCGATGGCCAACTGGGTCAGGGTAGCTACGGGGTCCATGTCTCCGGTCAGGGCTCGATAGTCGAGGACCAGGATGGCGGATCCGTTTGCCGCAGGTTCGGAGTCGCCGTCTTCGTCGAGCAGGAAGTGTACTTCTGAGCGCCTCAACAGCGCGTCTGTCCCGTCGTCCATGGCTTGCTCCAGTCGAGCCGCGGCTGCAACTCGTAACTCTCTACTTCGTCACGGGGCTGTGGATGTCAAGGGATGATTCGTCGCCTCTGTGCTGATCGCAGGACGGCTCGCCAATCAATTACTGGGCCCAATGAGCCATCGCGCTCGAGCCGTGGCGACGATCTCTCCAGCTTCATCCTTAATCTCACCGACGATTTCGTATTCCTGGCGGTCGGTCGTTGCTGGCACATCACACGAACACTCTGCGGTCAGCAGCCCTCTCGCCTTCTTCTGATAGTCCATGGAGAGGCCTACCAGGATGCCTCGTGCACCATCGGGGAGTCCGCACATCACGGCGAGGCCTGTCGTGACCTCTCCCAGGTTCATCAAGGCGATGGCGTGCACCGAGTTCAGATGATTGCGCACCTTCTTGCGATCTTTGAGTGTGACCCGGGCAAAGCCAGGCCGCAGTTCCTCAACCAAAGCTCCGATGGTGCCGGTGTAAGGGGCCATCCGACCGATGCCCTGGCTGAAGAGCCACTTGCCCAGGGGCTTGCCCGAGAGGCGCTCCCAGGTGGTATGGATCTGGGTCCCAATGGAGGGTGCTGCTGCCATTGAAGGGGTCCTCTCTATGCGGTGATGTTCGGCAGGCGGATGCTGGCCGCTGGAGACTCTACATGGGGGTATCGTGATCTGCGAGGAGGTCAAGCGATGACATGGATTAAGACGGTGTCGCCGGGCCAGGCGACCGGCCGACTGAGGACGGAGTATCAAAAAGCGATTCGTCGGGCTGGGAAGGTGTACGCGATCGTCTCGTCCATGAGCCTGAATCCTCCGGTGCTCGAGTCGGCAATGCGCCTCTATCGCGATGTCATGCACCGGGAGTCTCCCCTGACGCGGGTCCAGCGAGAGCTGCTCGCCACATCGGTCAGTGTGTTCAACGAGTGTCATTACTGAACGGTCTCGCACGGAGAGGATCTCCGTGTGGAATCGGGAGACGACGCTCTCGTCGAGTCGGTCATCCGGGACCCCAACACTGCGGCTCTGACCAACGTAGATCGGGCCTTGGTGCGTTTTGCCAAGAAGCTGACGCGAGAGCCTGGAGCGATGAGTGAAGCCGACCTCGATGAACTGCGCGCCCAGGGCCTTGGCGACCGGGCGATTCTCGATGCAGTGCAGGTGGTGGCGCTGTTCAACTACTACAACCGGGTTGCTGATGGCCTTGGCGTCAGCGTGGATGACGACGGCTAGGTGGGTCAGCGCGCGTTGCGCCCGAGGACCTCAGTTCCAGGTGACCTGCCGGGTAAGGGCCTTGGCCAGCGCATCCATGCTCTCGTTGGTGGGGCCTTTTTTTTGGTTCATGACCCGCTCCATCAACTCGGTCAGCTCGCGGGAGCGAGTGCAGAGCACTCCAGCCATTGTGCGCAGCAGGCGTACCGCCAACGGTAGGTCATTGCCGAGGAGCTGCTCGAACGACTCACGAGAGAGCCGGGCAAGGATGACCTCTCCTTTCGCTCGTGCCCCCGCCATGCGCGGGGAACCATCGATGAGCGCCATCTCACCAAAGCAGTCGCCTGACTTGAGAAGCGCCAACTCATGGGGCTTCTTGGTGTTGAGGTCTCGGGCGATGAGGATCTTGCCTGTCAGCACGACGTACCAGGCATCCCCCTCTTCGTCCTGATCGAAGATCACGGTGTTGGGTTCCGCGCGTACCAGCATGATGTACGGGAGGATCGCTTCCACCTCCCGTTTTCTGAAGTCATGGAACAGGTGAGTCCGTCCGAGAAACGTCACTAGGGTGTCGTTGTCGATGTCCACGGACCAAGCCCTCGCCCCCCTGGCGAATCTTTCCTTCCTTATATGCTCTCGCTGTGGAGCTTTGGGGTCAAGCCTCCGCCCCGTTCGCCGCCCAACAATGGCTTGAGTTTTGGACGTCTCGCGTGCTGACTTAGGGAGAAGTCGCGGGGGCTATGGTGAATCGCTGACAGAGCCTTCGTGGGATCTGCATGCTGTTGGCGAAGCTGTTGGTGGGGAAGTCACGGATCACTTCGGGCGCCAAGAATGTGCCGTTGCCTTGCCCCCGTAGGATGACCGCTTGACTGGGCGGATCCCAGGCCGACTGGTAGTTGTAGCCGAACACGATGTCCAGGTTGCCGTCGAAGTCGAAGTCGAACGCAGCCGCAGAGGTGGACACTCCATAGCTCTCACCGCCGGACTCCGAGCCGGGGTTGACGTCGAAGGACTCGAACGCATTGTCCGTATCGAACACGAAGCCGTTCACTGCTGAGTAGAGGCCAGGGTAGAACCAGGCGCTTCCGGCGTCTCCATCGTCATCCAGTCCGATAATGACGTCCCCCAGCCCATCCAAGTCGAAGTCGTTGAACACGATGGAGTTGACCGGAGACTGTCCCGAGCCCGGGGCGTTGTGCACGAACAGGCCGTGGCTGGAGAGATCAAATGTGCCGTCGCCGTTCCCCAGCAACAGGCTCACATCAATCTGGGCGTTGCCTCCACTGGAGTGCTGCAGGATGACCATGTCGCGGTGGCCATCTCCATCCACATCGACAGCGTCCCTGGATGAGCGGACGACCCACGCGCCACTGCTCCAGGTGTCTAGATTGATGCCTTCGACGCGGACGAACACACAGCCGTCGGGGTTGGTGGGGTCGTCGGTCCAGGCACAGTTGGCGGTCTGCACCGTGCCTTGGTTGAGGTAGGAATAGACGACAGTGCCTTCCACATAGCCGTTTCCGCTGGGCCCGCGGTCCACGTCCGGTTTGACGAGGTCGACGTCACCGTCGTTGTCCAGGTCGGCGACGGTGTAGAGGCCACCTTCGTCAATGTCTCGTTCGATGAGCCTCTGGGTGAAGCTGGTGGGACCGGCCACCCGCCCGAACCACCACAAGTCGATGGGGTTCGTGCTGTCGTTGGGGTCCGCATCCCCGACGGCCAAGAAGTCGGTGCCGCCGTTGCCGTCATAGTCCGAGATGGAGAATCCCGTGTAGCGGTACGCGGTGTTTCCGGTGTCGCCATAGGGAATCCCAATCTCGACGGCTGACTGAAAGGTGCCATCGCGATTGGAGAGGACGAGGTCGATGGTGCCGGAGTCGTTGCGGAAGAGGATGTACTCCGGGTAGGGGTCTCGTGGGTAGAGGTCTTCGTTGTCCCCGAAGCCGTCGAGGTCTGAGTCAGCCACGAGGGGGTCCGAGATGGCACAGTCCACCCCATAGACCTCTTCCTCGCCGTCAGCGATGCCATCGCCATCCGTGTCGTCGTCTTCGTCACAGCTGCCGTCGCCGTTGGAGTCCACCCAAGCGTTGGGGTTGTCCGGGCAGTCGTCATCCACCTCGTCGCAGACTCCATCACCGTCAGCGTCGGTCCATTGCTCAGGGTCCAGCGGACACGCGTCGTCCGCCTCGTCGCAGTGAGTGTCTCCGTCTGCGTCGGTCCATCCCGTGGGATCGTCGGGGCAGTCGTCGTCCGCCTCGTCGCAGTGGGTGTCTCCGTCCTCGTCCGTCCATCCCGTCGGGTCGTCGGGACAGTCATCCTCGTTGTCCAAGACCCCGTCTCCGTCACTATCGGACACTGCGGCCGAGTCGTCGTCATCGCCGGAGTCGTCGTCATCGCCGGAGTCGTCGTCATCGGCCACGTCGTCGTCATCCGCGTCGTTGTCGCCATCGTCTCGGTTGCGTTCGGTGCAGCTCACTAGACCGGTCATCAGTAAGAGCATCACTAGGTAGAGCGTGGGACGTTGGGGCATGCGGTTTCCGGGGTTGGGTGTCGAACGCGTCCAAGACGCTGCAGCAGGATGCACCGAGCCTTGGTGCTCGCGCAAATCATTGGTCACAGGCGGGTATCGGGCCGAGCCTCGCCCCCACGCGGATTCGATCGGCGAGGAACCTCTTTGGGCTCCGTGACTAGTTGATGCTGGGGCGAATCAGCGGGGTCTGCCTTGGCCCACGAGACCAGAGGGCACGCCTGGGCCTGTCATCTGCGACTGGTCCAAGGTTCGGGCCGCTATCGATGAGCGGAGCTTCGCCGGGATGGCGTCGGCAACTCGGTGGAGGACAGGTGGCCGTCGCACCGGCGGTGAAGACACGCTTGGGGTGCTGCCCCCGCACCCGAGGAATGCTTCCTCTCGGTGCGGGGGGAAGGCTGTTGCTGCCTAGGAGCCGGACTCGCTCTTCTCTCCGGTGCACGACGCACACGCGGTTCCGTCGCGCTTGGCCTCAAAGCAACCCTTGCAGGTCATCTTCTCGCCGTCCACGAAGCCCACGCCGCAGCCGTCGCACCACGCGGCCTCACCGCTCTTGCCCTTGCTGCATCCTTCGCAGCTAGAAGCCGAGGCCTCCTCTTCGCCGGCCGAGTCGTCGTCATCGCCGGCCGAGTCGTCGTCGTCCCCTTCAGTGGCCTCTTCGGTCGCTTCAGCTTCCGTGGACTGTTCAGTGCCCTCGGCCCCTTCGGTGGAGGTTTCGCCGGAGGTCGTCGTAGTCTTCGAGGACGTGCCACACGCTCCCACGGCGATAGCCAGAATTAGAGCGAGGGTTAGGGTCAGCAAGCGGGTCATAGGAATCTCTCATTCGAGTTTGTTGGTTAGTCTGCCGGCCACTGCGAGCGCTCGGGCGACCAGCGCAGCGAACGATGCCACAAAAGAGGGATTTCTGCGCGGGCCTGGACTTCTGGACGGACAACTTGGGCCGATCCAAGCCGAAGCGTCAGGGGGCTGGTTCTTCCTCAGCCTCCGGGGCGTCGCCATGGGAGCGCAACTGACCACTCGCAGCGAGCACGAGAACGCCCTCTCCCGTGGGGGTGATGTCGACACTAATGGCGTCGTTCAGGTCGTTCCAGCCGCTCAGGTCGGTGGAGCCGCTGAGCCCCTGAAGGGAGCCTTCGCCACCGAGTACGACCAACTCTTCCGTCCCCGGGATCAGTGCCATGTCCGTTAGGGCGGGCGTCTCCACCAGTGTGTCGATGGCGTCGGCGTCGCCGAAGGCGATGATGCGGCCTCTTAGGGTGCCGACCCAATACCCGTGCCCGGTAGCTGTGGGCACGAGGACCATGGCGAGGTCGTCTATGGCCAGGTCCTCGACGGAGCCGTAGGAATTGACCGACCCAAAGGCATAGACGACTCCGTCGGCACCGAGCAGCCAGTAGCCACCCCCGTCGGCGCTTGCGGCCAGGTGGGTGATGCTCGATTCGGTCTCCAGCGACACGGCGTCGTTGTGGTGGTCTGCGGACCCGAACCCATAAACACGGCCGCCCGATGTGTACACCCAGTAGCCAGCGCCATCTTCGGTACTCACGATCCCCTGAACCGGCGAGGTCACCTCCACCGGCTGGCCGTGGAATACGGCATCCCCCTGAGCCTCGATCTCGCCTTCCGAGTCCACGCGCCAGTAGCCCATGCCCGAAGGAGTGATGGCCAAGTCCACGAACTCTCGGTGGTCGTCGGGGCTCGCGCTGTCGGACAAGTCCTCCGCGTGCTCCAGCAGCGCCGCGTCGAC
>PBPL01000230.1 GCA_002724675.1 Deltaproteobacteria bacterium
CGACAAGCCTCCAGGCACATACGATCGACCACCGACTGAGCGGCTGCTGACTCAGCGGCAGTTCGAGCCATCAGGTTGTAGTGGGGATGGCCATTGCCCACGTGGCCGTAGCGAGCCATTCGCTCGATGCCTGCCTCGCGAACCCACTCATCAGCGCGCTCCATGAACGAGGCCAAGTGACCAAAGGGGACGGCCCAGTCTGTGGACACCTTGCGCCCCCCCTCTTGGCGATAGCCGTTGCCCTCCTCGTTGAGAGTCGCCGGCACCGAGTGTCGCAGGGCCCGCAATTCTTCCTGTTTCTCACGATCCGTTGCGATGACCGTGTCGGCTGCGAGGGCTCCCGGTGTTCCCTCAAGCAGCTCCCACCAGCGCTCAAGAACGGCGAGCTCACCCCCTGCAGCGTGCTCCTCCTCAAAAAAGATGACGGCCTTCGCGTCCGCCGGAAGCACGATGCCCGACCCTTGCGACGCCATGATCTCCAGGCAGAGTTCGTCCAACAGCTCAAGACAACGAGGCCGAACACCGGAGGGGCTGCCGTCATGCGCCCGCGCCGCCCCCACAAAGTTCAGCGCCGACCGAAGATCGGTGAAGAAAGCGAAGCCAGCACAGAAAGCCTCGGGCTTTTCCAACAGATCGACCTCCACCTGAGTGATGAATCCCAGGGTCCCTTCGGACCCACAAAAGACCTGCACAAGGTCCCGGAGACCGGCGAAACCAGCCGCATCCTTGTCCACCTCTCTCCTTCGGAACCAAACCACCGTCCCGTCGAGCAAGGCTACTTCCACACCTCGCAGCCACCGATGCGTCGCACCATAGCGATAGGTCCTCGCTCCGCTGGCATCACAGGCCACCGTTCCTCCCACCGAGCACTCTGCTTCGGAGGTGGGATCGGGAGGGTAGAACAAGCCCTCCTCTTCCACTCGGTCCTTGAAATCACGCAGGACCATGCCCGAACCAACCCTCGCGATCCTGCGCTCGGGATCGATCTCCAGGCTTCCGTCGAGACGCTCGCAGGACAGGGTCCAGCCACGGGGAGCAAGCCCTGAGCCCGTCGTCGAAGACCGCAGCCCACAAGGGGTAACGGCTGTGCCGGTGTGGGCCGCCTCCACTAGCCAATGGGCAGCCTCCTCCGCCGTCGTAGGCCGAACAAGGCCCTCAGGATCACCGGTGCATGACGATGCATCGTATCGATATGCCTCCAGGACCTCAGGATCCAGTACCAGCGTTGACTGGACAGCACGACTCGTTTCCAACACGATGTTCTCCCAGCTTCAGATCGTCGCACCCACGAGATGAACTGAGCGCCATGTGGGGTGACTCAGTCTTTGGGGGTGGCTCAGTCTAAAGCGAAGGACCCCAACGGAGCGAATCGAGCGTGAATCGGGCCTTCCTCGCGCTGACATCCGACACCCCCGGCGGGCCAGTGGCTCTCCCTGGGCTTCGGCCAGGCGTTCTGCTTATTGGCGAAGGAGACGACGCCGAATTGCGCGACGCCCAGCTGGGGCAGGTGGTCAAGTTGGGCGGAGTCGCCGCGGCCATCGTAGCGTGCCTGGACGGTGTTCGAGACGCTGAAGCACTCCTTCGCGACGTGGGCAAGAACCTCGGAATGGACCTCGATCCCATGGGTCTGTTGGAGTTGCTCCAGGCGCTCGACAGACGCGCCCTTCTGGACACACCTCGTGCCCGAATGATCGCAGACCAAGGGATGATGCGCGCCGACGTGGCTGCCCTCCAGCGCCTAGCACGACGAAGCAAGGCAATCGACGGCTACATGGGAGAGGCCAGCGACGAGAAGATTGACGAAGCTCGGGTCGCACCGGCTAGTAACTTCAACTGCCACTCTTGCACCAAGTGCTGTAGCGAAAAAAATCTACTGGGACCCGTCTCCCGTGCGGAGCGGGATCTGATCCTGGAAGGCTTCAGAAATCAAAACAACCTGAGTTCTGCTTCTCCGGCCAACTTCATTCCACTCTCAGGCCAAGCCGACGGCGCCGCCATGTTCTTGCTGCGCGCCCACGACGGTCACTGTGTCTTCCTTCAATCCGACGGCCTCTGTCGCATACACAAGGAGCTCGGAGAGGAGCTCAAGCCATCAGCCTGTCGCCTCTTTCCGTTCCGAGGGGTCCGGACTCCCACTGGCTGGGACATGGGCATGAGTCTCAGCTGCCCAACAGTCGCAATGGGACACGGAGGGGATCCGTCGCAAGAGGCAAAGACCACGCTGGCTGCGGTCATCGAGCACCCCCACCTTCTCCGGCAAGTGCCGGACAGGGTTGCACTCACCGGCTGGCGAACCGCCAACTATGAGGTCTACGACACGTGGGAGCGCGAATCCTTGCGACGGATCGCCGAAACATCCCGCGACGCTGCGGAGAGTTGGCTCAAGTGTGTCGAAGGGTTCTACGAAATCTTGGCGGGGGCCGACGTCGGTGGCTTGGCGCCTTGGGAAGACGAGACCCAGCTCGACGTTGAGTGCGAGACTGTGGAACTCAGTGAGAGCACCAAGGATGACGAGTCGGAGCAATTCGTACCGCTGATGGGGGTCGGCACAACCGACAACGACGTAGGCAAAGCCGCCGACACCCTGCTCCGCGATGTGGCCCTGTGGTCCGAGCTCCTGGTCGGTCTCGAAGCGTCGGACCCCCAGTCCTTGCAACGATTTCGAAAGGGACTCCACCACCTACGGCAAGAGGTCGGATGCCACGATGACGACCCGCCGGTTCTCGCCGAAATTGCGCGAGTTGAGGCCGCGCAAGCAAGTCGGGCAACCGCCACCGACACCCTCAGCGATGAGGATGCAGAAGACTTTCACATGTCGACCCGCCCCTCCCTTCATCGGGTGTCGGTAGTCTCGGGCCGCGACGCCGATGTGCAGCGACGCTTCCTCACTCAGGCGCTCTTCGAGAAGCGGCTGTTCGAATACAGCAGCATTCGACGCGGGCTCGTATCCGTCACCATGATGCTGGGTGTCATGCGGCTCGAAGCCGAACCATGGGACGACGCGCATCCAAGAGTGAGCGATCTGGCCTACCTGCTACACCACCCCCAGCTAACCGACATCATCGACAGCCGGGCTTCGGTGAGACAGGACCGGGCCGGGGTCGAACTACACCGCACCATCCTCGGCTTGAACGCCACCTGAGCAGTCGGAGCAGAGCAACAAGGCAGACCTAGCCCTTTTTTCGAGCTCCTTCTGGCGGTCGGGTGTCGCCAGGCCTCAGGGAACCCGTGGTTCGTTTGCGCCCTCGACGACGACGCGAGGAACGGCCGCGCGACGGCAACTTCGTTCCACCCTCGTTCTCCGGCGCTTTGCGCCCGGCGTTCTTGTGTGCTTCGGCGGTCGACGAACCGGAGCCGCGTCCAGTAGCCTCCCCACCCTCACCAGGGCCTCCCTTCTTGGGCTTCTTCGATCTGGACTTTGTTCGGCCTCTGTTGCCGCGCACAAGGCGAAGTTCCTCGTCCCGCTCCATCTTCTCCCGCTTTCGAACCAACGAGTAGGGGATGTAGCGGCTCTTCGGCTTCTCTGCGCTATCGTCCGGCAGGACCTCGATCACGACCTTGCCGAACACCTGGAGCTGACAAGAGAGCCTCTCGCGCGTCAGGTGATAGCAATTACCCAAGTGGCCCTCCTCCTCCCACCGCATCGGTGACACGGCGTCATCTCCGTCCACTACCTTGACCCGGCATAGCGCACAGGCACACTTCCCGCCGCACTGGCTCGGGATCGCAACCTCCGCTCGATCAGCAGCATGAAAGACTGTGGTGCCATCGCGCACTTCGACCGTGACGCCGGCAGGGAGAAAGGTCACCGTGGCCATGTCTCGATCATAGATCGGGTTGGCTGGAGCGCGGCTGCACGAGCCACGGGATCCTGCCCTGGGCATCCAGCGGCAACCTGGGATCCGCAGGCACCAGACCCCACCGTGACTCTGGCAGCAGACCCGAACCAGGCAAGAAAGCCGGGCGCTCTAACAGTCTGTCTGAGCCCAATGGCCCCCCGCCTCGATTCACCAGAGCGCTACCCGCACGTTGCACAGCCCAACGACCCCAGGACTCGTGCAATCGACCCAGGGCATCCACCGAGAGCAGTCGTCCACGACCATCCACGACCATCCGGACTCCAGAGGGAGTCTCCACCGCCCAATGCTCTCCGTCACCCTCAAGCCCCAAGGAGGAGTAGCTGTCTACAGCATCCCCGGCTGCAATCGCACGCAAGAACAAGAGCGTCGCATCGGAATGGACGACCCCTTGCCACGGTGAGTTGGCCGCGTGGGGATCTCCCGAGAGGGCCTCTAGAGCCGTGTTGCGCCCGTCAACCGGAAGACTGCTGCTCCCGCCTGCCATGCCGCTCGCCACGCCGGGCACCAGATCCCTCGTGCCAGCAGGCAGCAGCTCGACTGCTGGTTGTAGTTCGTAGGGCAAGAGCCAGCGGGCATCGGTCCCGCCTCGAGTGACGACCCCATCCAGACGATGAGAGGCTCCCGCGACGACGCCTCTGGACCACGACTCAGGGACAGAGGGCCAGGCACGACGCTCGGCCAGGTGATGCAGCCATGCAGCACCCGGAACGGCGATGAGCCACGGTACAGGAGGCACATCAAGCCACGCCCTATGCTCTGACGACAGCAGAGGCAGGTCGCCAGAGAGGACCAGAGCATCCAATGGAGCGAGCCTGTGCACATGGGGAGCCTGAGGCAAGAGACGCTCCGCTCCCGGGATCCGTGGAAGCCCGCCCCCCGGCCCCGCCTCCGCGTCGTCACCGCCAAGCAGCGCGTCTTCAGCAAAGAGTCTTTGCCGCGGACGCTCCCACGCCATCGAAGATCCTGAGACTCCCCGAGGGAGCCGAGCCAGCCCGTCGGGATCTCCCCCCAAGGCCCACCACCAATCGGCGGCAGCTCCAGCCAAACCGGGGGGGGCCGGGGCTTGCTCGAGCAGCGAGACAGCAACGCGATCACCCTCTGTTGGGTCCCACTCCATCCGCTCAAGCCAGCCGTCGGGCGTTAGCCAGTCCCCACTGGCCAGGGGGACTCGAAGTGCTCGGAGGTCGGCTCCGGGCCCCAACCAACTGACCGTCTCCCCATCTCCGGTCGCTAACCGGAACCATCCGATTCCCGCAACACCGACCCCCCCAGAGAACGGAGACGGCAAGAAGAGAGTCCCATCGGCCCCCTCCAGGGCTGTCCCTCCCCAAGACAGAGCCTCTCTATCTTGGGCCTGAGCTCGGTCGTCAAACTTGGACGAGGGCAGCAGAGCTCCAATTGGGTCCTCGTCCAGAGCCTCGGGTAAATCCAACTCCCCCAGCGTGGCCTCCTGGACGCTCCGCATTCGGCTGAAATCACCGTTCACCGATCGCACTTCATCAAACGACAGCACCTCAGCTCCACCATCCAGCCGCGCCTCGAAGCGGCGAGACCCCGAGGGAAGGCCTCCCTCGGGCGGAGCCCCGGGAACGGAAACACCCAGCGCCTCGGACAAGACCCCGTTCGTTGCCAGCCCGGTGCCATCCAGCGGCTTCAGCGCGATCTGCATGCCGCCCTCCTCTGCCCCGTGGATGTGCCAACGCCGTACTCGACCGAGGGCGTCTCGCTGCAGATCCCACCGCAAACCATCCTCGCGCTCGGCGAGGACCACACGCGCCGTTGCATCCCTTCGGAACATCCATGCCACGGGTTCTCGTCCGTCGGCAGGCTGCAGCAGCAACCGCCTCACATCGCCCAAAGCATCTCTCTCCACCTCGGCACGCGACCCATTGGTCACGGACCAGGAAACGACACGACCCTTGGAGTCTCTGCGTGAAGTCCACTCAGCGAGTGAGTCGGAAGAGGACCCTATGGTGCGGGTCTGTTCCAGCAATCCATCCCGCCAGACAAGTCGATGAGCGCCAACCCGCACCGGAAGACCACCGTCACCCCGGTCAATAACCAGCCGAGGACGCCGGGGAACTGCGGAGGTAGCGACAGCTCCGGCCCCAAGAGGTCGGGCAGACACATCTACGATTTGTCGCTGATCGTTGCGACCATAGTCCCATCGCCACCCGGCCTCGACAGGCCCCCACCCAACGAGCGCACCCCTTGGGCCATAGAACCGTCTCATGAGACCGACTCGGGTCGGTCCAAAGCTGCCATAGGACACCCTCAACTCGTCTCGATCCGGTCTCTGGAGGCTAATCCAACGACCGCTGCGGTCCCAGTCCAAGACAACCTCTGTGCCCTCCGGATCGATAAAGACAGCAGGACGGCCACTGCTATCTCGCCGCAGGCTCCAGGCCACATCACCCTGTCGGATCCGCGACAACCGTCCTCGACCATCCCGTTGGAACGTAGATGTGATGCCCTCCGGGGCAGCGATACGCTCCACACGCCCCGCCGAATCCAAGGTCATGGCGAAAGCGGATCCAACAGCGTCCACGAGCCCAATGGGGCGACCTGAGAGGTCGCGCTCGATCGTCCAGCTCCCACCACCCCGCTCCACAGCGACGGACTGTCCCCGCCCGTCCACACGCCGCCGGACCTCGGCTCCTGTAGCTTCGACCCAGCCGTCCACCACACCCGAGCGATCCCGGCGCAATGTAAACCGCCCCCCAAGCAAGCTATCCCAAGCTCTGGGCATCCCGTCCTCGTGAAACTCAAAGGACTGGGTCCGCCAGCCCGACTGCTCTAGACCAGAGACACGACCGCCGGCAGACCGACTGAGCTTCCAGTCGACAACGCCGTTGCGTTCCAGACCGAGGAGCAAGTCATCCTCGTTTCGAAGGAGACGAACCGACTCCTCCTCAACCGTCCAGCCCAACAGACGCCCACCCCGCCCATAGGCCAACTGCGGGGTGCTGCGACCGTCCTCGAGCGAAGCAACGCGCCCCTCGCCTGTATAGGAAAGAGTCAACTCCGGACCCGTCGATGACGTGAGGCCCGACAGCCTCCCCTGAGAGTCGAAGCGCAGCACTGCTGTGCTCCCTGCTGGACCTAGGATCGCCCTAGGGAAGCCCCGAGAGTCGCGACGCAAGGTGACCGCCGGCCGACCCGCCAGGTCGACAGAGCGGATCCGGTGCTGCTGCGTGCGATGAACCCGCTCCGTAAGCCCACCCGGCCGAACAATGAGCTGGGGTAAGCCGCGCTCGTCCATTGTGATGGACGTACGCCTCCCCACAGGGTCGCTCCAGCCAAGTAGCGACGACGACTCCGAGCGCACCATCTTTGCGCGAGCCCCTGATGCGTCCACCAAGGCCGTCAGAACACCGTCAGTGTCTCGCTCCCAGGAAACACTCAGCCCCTCTCTCGAGGTACTCACCAGCCGACCTGAATCATCCCAAGAGAAGCGAAGGATTCCACTAGGCTCTCGCACCTCCTCAGGCAGGGGGCGGTCCCGATCGAATCGAACCTGCCGCACCTCTGTGCCCCGTCGCACGGTCCTGGTCCGCTCCGTCGGAGACCAGCTACAGGACCGACTACCACCACTTAGGCCCCGTACCTCGACCTGGATATCACCCCCGTCACGAGCAACATCAGAGAGCTCCAGTTGGGCCTGTGGGCCCTTGGCCCAAGCCACTCGGCCCGAGGCGTCGTCGTAGCCCACGGTGACGGCCCCCAGTGGGCCTTCGAAGCCAACCAAGCGGCCCATGGTGTCGTACTGGAATGTCATCGCACCACCAGGTAGACGAAGCCGATAGAGCAGACGGTCCACGTAGTCGAAGTCCGCCGTATAGCCCAGGCTAGACCTCACCTTACGAACCCGATCCGACGCGTCGGGAACCACGTGGAAGACTTCCTTGCCGCCAACCTCCAGCCCAACGAGCCGGCCTCCCTCACGCACCACCCTCGCCTTCGGCCCTCCACGGGCCTCGACCTCAACAAGGCGGCCTTCGGGGTCATAACGCTCACTACCACCATCGCCCCGCAGCAAGACGTACTCGTCCGTCTCACGCACTCGAGCCAAGCTGCGGTTGCCCCTTCGTGTGGAGGTGAGCACCTCCAACTCATCCGCGTCGTCCGGTGGGCCCAAGAGCTTGAGGCGCATCTCGCCCAGGAACAGGGGATCGGCAACCAGGGCTGCCCGCATGGCATCGAGGCCGCCGACCTCGCGACGTGCTGCAGCGGATGTGCTCCGTCTCCAAGCGACCAGGACATCATCCAGGACGCGCAGTACCTCGTCCGAAGACGGTAGGCTGCTGGGCAAGAATGAGTCTCGGTAGCCGTCCCCATCCACGAGGACACGGCCACCCCAAGCGCCAACCACCACTTTCCGATCCAGATCGTGCCGCCATCCAGGCGCGAGCCCAGCGCTCCCCTCGGCATCTAGGTGGTTGTAGGTCAAAGCCAGCTGAGTATCGGGAACGGCGTCGCCTCGAATGAAGGGCCGAACCCCCACCACCAGGTTGCCCGAGAAGACACTGACAGCCGCTCCAGCGCCCAGATCGACCCGCAGATCTTCGGTCGTCCCCCAACCGAGGCTGTCCACCGGGCCTCGGTCCAGCTGAAACAGTGGATCGACAGCGGCTTCGGTCCGACTCTCCACGCCCAGAGAGTCCTCTCCACCAAGGGGACTCTCGGCACCCGAGCCCTGGCCCGAAAGGGGAACAGGAGCCGAAACGACGAGGAGTGCCGCAAACGCGGTCAGAGGTGACGAACGGAGTCGGCGCACTGCCGCCGATTCTAGACGACCCGCCCCTTGAGCGGTCGACGGGCAAGCGCCCTAGGTGTGGTTGGGATCCCAGCGGCGAGGATAAGGGACGGACCCCACACAACGAATCCGAAACGGCCTCGGCCCACGACGAGGCACCTCTGTGAGGTAGCCGCTGAGCATTCGCTTCCGATCATCGAACTCAATGAAAAGATACCGATCACCAGGCAGATGACTGTCGTAGTCCAAGAGGATCTGGCGGAATCCCCTCAGGAACAGGCCACTTAGCCCTGCCTGCTCAGGATAGAGCCAGGTCGTGTACACCATGACCTTGCTACCGGAGCGAGCGTCCATCAGCTTGTAGAAGTCTCGGAACACCTCTTCTAGATTCTGACGAAACACTTGGGTATGCGGGCGCTGGCCCTGGCGGCCCCACTCCACCTCGGCGGTGAGAACTAGCTTGCGATAGGGGGCCTCGGGAAACGCGAGCCCCTCAATACCTGCACCCGAGGCCGGCTGACCACGTCGCCTCTTGTCCTCGATGCACCACGCCACATCCCAGAGGTACGCAGCGCTCTTGCGACGATCATCGGTAGCAAATGGAGAGTAGCCTCGTCGCTTGCCCAGGCGCACCAATCGGCTCTTCACGGCCGCCGTCCAAGCACTCAACCGCTCATCAGTCATGAGGGTTCGCTCTCGCACCATGCTGGCGGCGAACTCATCGAATAGGAGCTTCAGGTCCAAGGCCGGCTGTCCTTTCCCCATTCAAAAGGGTCGCGACCCTACATGGACACCCCGGGCGGGGCAACATCTCCTGTACGAGAGACAAGGCCCAGGGCTGGGACTTGCAGGCTCTGACGACCACCCCGGCTATGCTCATGCTCTATGTCTGGCGTCCCACCCCTATCTCATTCCAGCCTGTGGAAACCCAAGACTGGCCGGCAACTGGCCATCTGGGGTTTGAGCGCCTCGGTCCAGTTGACCGAGCAGCAAGGGGTTTATTGCATCCACGCCAGCCAGCGGCTGGACGCTCTCCTTGCGGAAGGCTACCTGGCAGCCTCCCTCGCCATGGCCTCCATGGACCTTGAGCGTCGCCTCTGGTCCGGCCGACTTGCTGAGGTACTGGGAGAGAAGTTGTGGAAGCCAGGGGTCACCGCAGCAGACCTCGATCCCTTCGTTCGCCTCCTCGGGTTCCGGCGGGGGGCCAAGGCGGCCTTTCGAAAACTCACGAGAGAGCAACAGCGCGAGGCGGAGGCCTATGCCCTGGGTGTCAACGCATGGATTGACCAGGGCGCCTGGAGAGGTCAAAAGGTCTGGGATCTTCTACGAAGTCGACCTCGCCTCTGGTCGGCCACAGACTGTCTGCTTCTCGCCTTCGCCCGAGGACACGTGGACCCAGAAGGCGTTCCGGTCCTGAGTGTCACCGACGACGCCAAAGCCGCGGGCTGGACTCAATCATGGGACGAGCGGATCCGAATGCTCTGGGCGGCCCTGAGTGACGACGCCTTGCGGGCTCCGGGAGCTGTAGGTGCTGGCTATACGTTCACACTGCAACAAGGAGAGTCGAGGTCCAGCAAGCCCCGGGAGCTCTGGGCAGGCAGCCCCTCGACGCTTGCTCCCAAAGAGCCCGCGGATGCGCCCTGGCCTTGTATCGTCCCGGAGACCGTCGTGAAAGGCGGCGACAACCATCGGGTCCTGGAACCTCAGGGCGCCATGCGACGACTCAAGGTGCAACGACCGGACATTCAGGTGCGCGGGGGCCTGACTCAGAGACCATGGCTGCGCTGGTCCAACCGGGGCGGTCTAATCAGCGACCTTCTCCAGACCGGCATGTCCGACGAGGCGCCCACTGGAACCGCCTTTGCCTGGTGCTGGGAGAGGCAACCGGCTGGCGCGAATTTCTCAGAGAGTGGCAAGAGCCCAGTGCCGCGGCAAACACTACCTGACCGGCACCCATGGCACCTCGTTCGGACCTCAGGCCGGGCCAACCCCCGACTCCCGCTGACGCTCGTGCCACAGGTCGATCCCGGTTGACTATCAGCCCATCAAAGCCGCACGAGTCATCCCCAATGCGGCGAAGGCGGATCGCAACGGGTAACATGGGCCATTCATGAGGCCGAATCGCCCCCTACAGGTCGGCCTGTTGCTCGCCCTCGCAACGCTCCTCCTGGTCCCGCTGAACATTTGGGGCACCCCCAGGCCCGCTCCTCACAGCGTGTCCTTCCTCGCCTGGCTTCGCCTAATCGTAGGGCTTCCCGTCGTCCTGTTGGTTCCCGCCTACTTCCTCGTTCCTTTCCTCGCCGGCACGGACCTTCGCGCAAGACAGACGGCCAACTCGGATGCCCTGAGCCGAACCTGGGTCCTGCTGACCGCAGTGGGGCTCAACATCGTCATCCACTTTGTCCACTTCAACGCATTTCGCTTCCTGGACATCCCCATTCGCTGGGGTCCACTGCTCGCCATTGCAATCGTAGAGATCGCAATCTGCCTCACGCTCTGGGGACGTCGACTCGCCGCCCTGGAGTTCGCCACACCCACCCGTTCGTCACAGGCGGCAGTCGCGGTGGGCGTCGTCGTAGTGCTCCTCTTTGGCGCCTGGAAGAGCGCCCATCTAACCCGCGACTCCTCCTGGTACTTCGACAACGACATCCTCAATCAAGGATGGGAGGCCAGTGAGGAGGTGGGCTTCATTGCCCTGGAGTGGGCCGACGGCCGACCCTTCGTACAAGGCTCCTCATTCCAACCTCAAGACCTGTCGGAGACTTTGCGGATCCTCAACGAGAGCGATCGTCCCCAGCAGGTTCCCGTCTACTTTCTCGTGCACGGCAAGGTGGGGTGTGCAGCTGTCATCGCTCAACACGATCTGACAGACATGACGAGCGGCATGTCCCCCTCGAGCCGTCTGGGAACTCCAGTGGTCATCGAGCAGGCGCCGGACCTGCCCTATCACGGACAGGTCGAGCGGTACTGGGAGTGGGGCGCCGCTTTGGTTGCCGATGTCGTTCAGGTGCCCCCTAAGGGGCGAGCCGAAGTGGACATCCGTGTCCTGCCCGATCCGTCGAGTCCCGAGCCACCGCGGCTGGAGGATTTCGAGATCCTGGGCCTGGCGAACCTGGCCGGTGGGGAGGTCCGTGGAGAGCTTGAGGTTCTGGGTATTCACTCAATGCATCCCTTCCAGATGCTGAATGTCACCGAGAACGTCCGATGGGCAGCGGAGGTGGCGTCGACGCATGTTCTGCCGGGCCACTCACCGCCTTGGGCAGACCCACCCAGCACCCTGCACCAGCCACCCGTCTGGACCTATCTCTACGCCCCAGCTCGCGAACTCCTGAGCCCACAGCTTGTTTCGGCCTCCATGCTCTTGATGCTGATCCTCTTTGGCATCGTTCTCGTTGGCATCCAGGCCATGGAGTCACAGAACAGAGCTCTCCCTGTCTCGGTAGGAGCTTCATTGGCTCTGGCCCTCGCACTCAACGCGGCCCAGCACGGCCGACTGATGGTCTCTGACGGCTCGATGAACTTCCCGGACAATCTGTTCGCACTGGGCATCTTCATCTCCGTCGTGGCGCTCTGCACCAATCGACAGCGGATCTTCGTTCTCTGGGCCGTGCTCACGGCGCTGCTGCGCTACCCCGGGGTCGCCGTCATCGGCTTCGCCGGCGCATCCCTGATGCTATTGGACGCCAAGCGGCGGATCCAGACAACCGAAGCCATGGTCAAGCTAGGCCTCGCTATTGGGCTGTTTTGCGGAGTGATGCTGGGAGTCGGTGGCCTGCTGGGGCTGCTCCCCACTTGGCTCTATGCCCTCTATTTCGAGACCATCCCCGAGCACTTCCACAACCCGGGAGAGGGGGCTGACCCACTGTTCAAGAGGCCGGTGGTGTTCTTTCGCATGTGGATGATCTGTGGCGGTGGTGCGTTGTTGTTTGCCTGGCCTTTCCGCAATCAGATGAGTCGGGTGATGAGCATCACGGCGCTCCTCTATTTCCCGTGCCTAGCCTTCATCCATCACTACAGTCACCACTACTTCCTGCCGCTGATCGGACTGGCAGTTCTAGCCCCAGTTGCATCCATTGCATCCCGAGAGCCGGGGGCAACTCAACGGCGAATGGCAGTGGCGCTGGCCTGTGTTTGCGGCGCCCTCTTTTGGTGGGCTAACCGCCTCTCGATCTAAGCTGCGTCCTGATCTTCAAGGACTACCAGAGAACTCAGTACACGAGCTTGATTCCGGCGAGGAACGACCACCCGGAGAAGTCCAGGGTCCCCTTGACCAGGTCGCCATCCTCCAGCTCGGAGTCCACCTTGGCGAAGCGCCCCTCCAGGGTCAAAAAGGCATCGTTCACGCCAACGGCAGCATCCACTTCCCGCGCTCTGCGCTGCTCGATTCGGTCCAGCAAGAGGGCTGCACCGAAAAAAGCGTTGTAGCCCAGTCGATAGCCGCTCCACTGTTCTCCTCCGCCCGTCACGTGCTCCCGCCATAGCGTCCACGCCACACCGACTCCACCGTAGGGGACGACAGGCTGCTCATCCACGATGTCGATGCCCACCGACAGGTCCAGGTTCAAGGGGAACAAAGTCAGCATGACGGAGTCCGCCGAGGACTCGCCCGTGTCGACAAAGGTGGCCTTCCCCGGGAACTGAAGGAACGCAAAGCTGAGGTTCACCTCGATGTGCACATAGCGACTCAGAGGAACGACTCCGAAGGTGAGCTTCGGAACGAACTTCCCCTTGGAGTTGTAGCTCGCCTGGATGTAGTCGTCCTGGAACCAGAATCCGCCAAAGCTGAGAGAGGTGACGAAGGTCTTTGGGGACTCCTCACGGTCCAAGTCCGTAGCTTGTGCCGAGGACGGCACGGTCACAAAGAGTGCACAGACCAAGGCCGCAATCGGTAGTGGCAGGACGGCACGAACAAAGCGCAGACTCAGCATGACTTGAACTCCTCGTGGCTACGCCGGCGCGCAGCGAACAACAGCCCCAGTACGACCGCAGAGAGGCCGGCAAGAGGCGAAAAGGGTTGATCGCCCAGGCGGCAACTGCAGCCACCTTCATCTCCCGACAGGGCTGCTGCACCCCCTGTCACGGAGGGCGTCGAAGACAAGACCTCTGTCCGAGGCCCGATGTTGCCGTCCACATCCACAGCAGCCACGGAGAAGAACCAGGGGACGGCGTTGGTTAGGCCATCCACCACGACCGAGATCGTGGCGCCAGCCCCAGCCCGGGAGTCCGCGCCGGAGTCATCGTCGTCGCCCGCAGCCGAGTCATCATCGTCACCGCCACGCTCTGCCACCGCGGACGGTATGACAACGCTGTAAGGAGAGCAGATGCTGAAGTCCTCGTTGCACGTCTCGGGGCTTGTGACCGAGTCGAAGGTCTCGTCGTCGAAGTACAGCAGGTAGTAATCCACCGTCACGTCTTCGTGCACGAGGTGGCTCCAGCTAGCTGTCACCTGGAGGTCTCCCGGGCTGAGAGCAAAGGACTGTGGTGGAGCCAGAGCGCCCTTGTAGTACGAAAAACTCGTCCGGCCCACATCGCCCTCCTCGTCTTCACAGAAGATGGAGACGCGGTTGGAGCCAATCGCAAGGTCTGCGCCCGACAACACAACAACCTCTTGCTCTCCAATGCTGGCCGTTCCGCTCGCAGCAGCAACTGCGGTACCGTCATCGGTGATCCCACCATTGACCACCATCCGGTAGTCGCATGTGCCCGTGGAGTCTGTCCCGAAGTTGGCCTCGAAGGTAACGGTCACGCTGTCGAGATCCGAGGCAATGTTCGTCGGCTCCACTTCAGCAACCTCGACCCATGGGCCTGCGGTCAGCACGGCGACCTGGCCGGTCCCCGCCACGCTCGCGTAGACATATCCGTCGTCAAAGCTTGCAGCGGCAAGCCCGCTCCCCTGAGAGCTCAGACTGAAGGTCTCACCCAGCGCTCCCGAAGTGGTGTAGACCCGCATCAGGTTGCTACCCAAGACATAGAGGTAGCCCGAAGCGGGGCCGTCTTCTTCTTCGTCCTCCTCGGACACCTCCGCTCGGAAGAGGACCTCCACCGATGGAGAGGGAGCGTTGTCGATCACCTGCAGCAGAGTCCAGCCCTCTTCTTCGTCTTCGTCCGCTCCGCGTGCGGTCGCCGAGTCATCATCGTCACCGGCGGAGTCGTCGTCATCGCCGGAGTCGTCGTCATCGCCGGAGTC